>JAEWFG010000420.1 GCA_023388935.1 Pseudomonadota bacterium
CGCATCATCCGCGAACCTTCTCGCCTTCATTTGCGGCCCACCATGGGCCTGGATCGATTGGAGTGCCGTCTTTGCGGAACTCGACATAAAGCACAGGTTGACTCGCGTTCGTGGCGAGAATGGAGGCGACTTGAGAGGTCGACCCCATGGTCGCGACCGGCTCCCCGGTGAGCACAAATTGTCCGATGTTGACCGAAATGCGCTCCATCCCGGCGATCAGGACATGATATCCGCCCCCGGCATTGAGGATCAAGAGTTGTCCATAGCTGCGGAACGGGCCGGCATAAACCACCCAGCCGTCGCATGGCGTCGTGACCTGCGATCCGGGCCGACTTGCCAGCGAAATGCCCTTCTGGACCCCGCCGACCCCGTCGGAACCGCCGAAATCCCGGACCTTGTTACCGTTAACGGGAAGAGGCAGCAGGCCCTTCGCCGAGGCGAAGGCCATCGCCGGGCTGGTCCGGGAACGGTCCTTGAAAGCGGCCGGACCGGACTTGGTGCTCGCGGCCGCCTTTGCCTCGGCCTGCCTTGCGGTCTCAGCCGCCTTGGCGGCGCTTTGCAGATCCTGCTCCATCTTGGCGATCAGCCCCTGGAGATCGCCGACCTGCTTTGAAAGCGCGATCGCGCGCGAGTTCTCGGCATCGAGGTCCTTTTCCCGCGATGCCTGCTGGCGCTGCCGCTCGTCGACCAGGGCGGTGAGCCGGGTCTGATCGTTGCGGCTCTTGTCGCGATCGGCGGCGAGCTGGTCGCGCTCAGTGGCGATGTTCTTGCGCAAGGCCACGAGCTCGCCGATCTCGCTTGCGATCTTCTCGGCGCGGCCACGCAGTTCCGGCACGACGGCTCCGAGCAGCATCGCCGTGCGCAGCGATTGCAGCGCATCTTCGGGGCGTACCAGCAGCGCAGGCGGCGTGCGTCGCCCGGCGCGCTGCAAGGCCGCAAGCACCTCGATGATGTCGGCGCGGCGCGAATCAAGCGAGGCGCGCATCTCCCGCTCGCGGCCGTTCAGCGTGGTGAGCCGCGCTTCGGCTTGGTCGATCTTGGTCTCGACGGTGCGCACATTAGCGGCGGTGTCGATCAACTGCTGATTGAGCTGGGTGCGGTCCTGGCCGAGCGAGGTGATCTCGGCCTTCAGCTTGGCCTGAGCTTCCTCCGCGCTTTTTTGCCTGGCACGCGCAGCCACGAGTTCCTGCTCGCGCTGCTTGATCGCGTCGGGCGAAATGGCCGCGGTCTGTGGCTCCGCTGTCTGAGCTTGCGCGAGGCTTGCGCCGGCGACGCTTGCGATCAGCAGCAGGTTGAGAATCGGCGCGCGCATCGCTTCGTCAAAGGTGCTCGTTGTGGCGCGAATCACGCGCGGTGATAGGGGTGGCCGGCCAGAATGGTGGCGGCCCGATAAAGCTGTTCCAGAAGCATGACGCGGACCATTTGATGCGGCCAGGTCGCAGAGCCGAACGCGATCGCGAGCTTGGCCTTACGGCGCAATTCGGGCGAAAGTCCGTCCGCCCCTCCGATTACGAAGATAGTATGACCGGCACCCTCGTCGCGCCAGCGCCCGAGACGCTGCGCGAATACGGTGGAATCGAGATTCTGGCCGCGCTCGTCCAGCGCCACCAGGATCGATTTTTCCGGAATATGCGCGCCGATCGCCGTGGCCTCTTCGGCCATCCGTGTCGCCGCGTCGCGCGCGCGGCTTTCTGGAATTTCGTGGATCGATAGCTCACGGAATCCGAGCTTACGGCCGGCCTCGTCGAACCGCTCGAAATAGCGGTCGGCAAGCTCCCGTTCGGGGCCCTGCTTCAGCCGGCCCACCGCAATGACAGCAACACGCATGACGTCTTCAGGGTCGCGTTTTCAAGACCGCGCGCCTCCCGCGCGCGCACGACGCTAGCATGCGCGTCGACCGATTCGAAATCGGCCAGTAGCCTCTAGATCGCCTTCGCCGCCCCTGGGCCCTGGGTATACAATCTCTCGAGATTGTAGAACTCGCGGACCTCGGGTCTGAACACGTGCACGATCACATCGCCGGAATCGATCAGCACCCAGTCGCAATTGGGCAAGCCCTCGACATGGATGTTCCTGATGCCGTTTTCCTTGAGGCCCTTCGTGACGTTATCCGCGATCGCGCCAACGTGCCGGTTAACCCGGCCCGTGGTGATGATCATATAGTCGGAGTACGCCGATTTGCCGCGAAGGTCGATGGTGACCGTCTCTTCCGCCTTCATATCCTCGAGGCGGGAGAGGATCAGGCTCAGCGTCTTGTCGGCGTCGGGTTGCGCCTTCAAGGCTGCAGCTTTCAATGTTTTACGCGCCGGCTTCGCTACCTTGGGTAAAACAGACTGGGACAATACAGATGTGGCCAGGGACCATTCCTTTCACTGTATCGCGAATGCCGAATCCGGCACTCACCGGTTACACTACATCATGTGGGGCTAAGGGTTTCAATATGCCAGAGAGCCCCGGCCCGCACACTCCGTATCACTTCGTACCTTTCCAGCTCCCGTCCGGGTTCCGTAAGCCCGTCGAGGAGAGCTTCAGCTTCAATCCAGTCAGGAAGACCCAGGCCGGCGCCGGCCGATCCGCGAGCAATGCTGCCTCATTCTCGGGCATGCGGTAACGGGCCAGCGCCTGGGCGGCGGGAGATGCAAGGGCGCGAAAGCTCTGCGGCGGGCGATCGATGACCGCCATCGGCACCTGCGCGGCGATGCGCCGCCAGTCCTGCCAACGATGGAATTGAGCGAGATTATCGGCGCCCATGATCCAGACAAAGCGCAAGCCGCTGAAGCGGCGGCGCAAGGTGTTGATCGTATCGATAGTGTAGCGCGTGCGGATGACGGATTCGAGACAACTCACCTCGATTCTGGGATCGGCAGCGACATCGCGTGCCGCCTGCATGCGCGCGCCGAGCTCATGCAGCGTGCCATTCTCTTTCAGCGGATTGCCTGGCGTCACCAGCCACCAGACGCGATCGAGTTGCAATCGCTTGAGCGCAAACTGGCTGATCGCGCGATGGGCCTGATGCGGCGGATTGAACGAGCCGCCGAGCAGGCCGATGCGCATGCCCTCGGTGTAGGGCGGGACCGCTTGCGCCACGGACCGCGGCACGACGAATTTGTTGCTCAATGCCCGCGCCTCGCGACGTTACGGCCGCGTCTGCCCGGTGCCGTGGACGCGATACTTGAAGCTCGTCAATTGCTCGGCGCCGACCGGGCCGCGGGCGTGGAATCGGCCGGTAGCGATGCCGATCTCGGCACCGAAGCCGAACTCGCCGCCGTCGGCGAACTGCGTCGAGGCGTTATGCAGCACGATCGCGGAATCGACTTCGCTCAGAAACTTCTTCGCAGCGGCCTCATCCGCGCTCACGATCGCATCGGTGTGATGCGAGCCGTGGTTCTGGATATGCGCAATCGCACCGTCGACGCCGTCGACCACCTTCGCCGCGATGATCGCTTCGAGATACTCCGTGTCCCAATCGTCTTCACTGGCGGGCTTCACGCGCGCATCGGTCTTCTGCACGGCGTCGTCGCCGCGTACCTCGCAGCCGGCTTCGATTAGCATCTCGACCAGCGGCTTCAGGCTCGTTGCAGCAGCAGCGCGATCGACCAGCAGCGTCTCGGCCGCACCGCAGACGCCGGTGCGGCGCATCTTGGCGTTGAGCACGATAGACTTCGCCATGGCGAGATCGGCGCTGCCATCGACATAGACATGGTTGACGCCTTCGAGATGCGCGAACACCGGCACGCGCGCTTCGGCCTCGACTCGCGCGACGAGACTCTTTCCCCCACGCGGCACGATCACGTCGATCGCGCCGTTCAATCCGGACAGCATCATGCCGACCGCGGCGCGGTCACGCGTCGGGACCAAAGTGATCGCGGCCTCGGGCAGACCGGCTTCGCGCAGGCCCTGCACCAGGCATTCATGGATGGCGCGGCAGGAGCGGAAACTGTCGGAGCCGCCGCGCAGGATCACCGCATTGCCCGACTTCAGGCACAGCACGCCGGCATCGGCCGCGACATTGGGCCGGCTCTCGAAGATCACGCCGACGACACCGAGCGGCACGCGCACGCGCTCGATGGTCATTCCGTTCGGCCGCTGCCAGCTCTCGGTGACGATTCCGACCGGATCGGCGATGCCGCGCACGATGCCGATGCTCTCGGCCATGCCCTCGACGCGCGCCGGCGTCAGCGTCAGGCGGTCGATGAAGGAGGAGGTGGCATTGCCGGAGGCGCGGGCCTCCGCGACGTCCTCGGCATTGGCGGCGAGAATCGCCGCGGCATTGCTGCGGATCGCCCGCTCCATGGCCTCGAGCGCCCGGTTCTTCTGCTCCGGCGGCGCCAGCGCCAGCACGCGCGCAGCGGCGCGGGCACGGCTAGCGAGATCGGACATCAGCGCCTGGAGATCGGCATTGCCGTCAACGGCTTTGAGGGGGGCGGCCATGGGATTTCAACCTTCTGCTAAGGGCGTGTCCTAGCACGGAAATCCCGCTCCTGCGAAGGGTGGGGAGGTATGGCAGGTCTCCCCGGTCCTGCGCCGGCTAGGTCAGTGGCCCAGCAAAATCAGCGAACAGGGACCGCGACGGCCCTTACCCGCCCATCACGAGATCGTCGCGGTGGATCATCTCCGAGCGCCCGCTGATACCGAGGATGGCCATCACGTCCGGGGATGAGCGGCCCTTGATCCGTTCGGCATCGTCGGCGTCGTAGGCGATCAGGCCGCGGCCGACCTCTCTGGTGTCGGGGCCGCGCACGATCACGGCATCGCCGCGAGCGAACTGGCCCTCGACCTTGATCACGCCGGCCGGCAACAGGCTGGCGCCGGCGCGTAGCGCCGTGACGGCGCCGGCATCGATCGTGAGCGTGCCCTTTGGCTCCAGCGAGCCCGCGATCCAGCGCTTGCGCGAGGTGATGGGATTGGCCGGCGTCAGGAACCAGGTGCAGCGGCCGCCATCGGCGATCGCCTGCAAGGGATGCTCGATCTTGCCGGAGGCGATCAGCATGTGGGTGCCGCCGGTCGTGGCGATCTTTGCGGCCTCGACCTTGGTGCGCATGCCGCCGCGCGACAGTTCGGACTCGGCGTCTCCTGCCACCGCCTCGATCTCGGAGGAGATGCTGTCGACCACCGGAATGAGCTTTGCATTCGGATTGTTCTTCGGTGGGGCGTCGTAGAGCCCGTCGATGTCGGACAGCAACACCAGGAGGTCGGCGCTCGCCATGGTGGCGACGCGCGCGGCGAGGCGATCATTGTCGCCATAGCGGATCTCGTTGGTGGCGACCGTGTCGTTCTCGTTGATCACGGGGATCGCGCGCCACTCCAGCAGCTTGCCGATGGTGGAGCGCGCATTGAGATAGCGGCGGCGCTCCTCGGTATCCTGGAGCGTGACCAGGATCTGGCCCGCGCCGATGCCGTGTGCCCCAAGCACTTCCGACCAGATGCGCGCCAGCGCGATCTGGCCGACGGCTGCCGCCGCCTGGCTCTCTTCGAGCTTCAACGGACCGCGGGGCAATTTGAGCCGGCTGCGGCCGAGCGCGATCGAGCCCGAGGAGACGACGAGCACGTCGCGGCCCTCGCGATGCAGCTTGGCCATGTCGTCGGCGAGCGCCGTCAGCCAGGAAGCGCGTACCTCGCCCCTGTCGGAATCAACCAGCAGCGCGGAGCCGACCTTGACGACGATGCGGCGGAATTGACTGAGTTTGGGGCTGGCCATGGCGTGCGTAACGGATTGCTGGGGCAGGTAACGGCGGAGCAAAAAGCCGGCGCCGGTAAGGCCTGCTTTTGCAGCAGGACGATGGCCGGCGCAAGGCGGCAGGCATTGGAAACGGCGATCGTCGGCCTTGTCTTGGGCGCGCGAGCCCGGTTCTAATGCCGGTAATCAATAATAGTCGGCTGGGGAGGAAGATATGGATCGCCGGGAATTCATGGCCGGATGTCTCGGCCTGCCGCTGCTGGTGCAGGCGGGTGGAGCGCAGGCGCAAGCCGGATTAACAAAAATCATCTTCCCGTTCGCGGCGGGAGCCGGCGGCGATACGCTGTGCAGGCTGATCGCGCAGGAAATGGCGCCGGTGCTGCAACGGACCATCGTGGTCGAGAACCGCACCGGCGGCGACGGCCTGATCGGCATCAAGGCGGTGAAGGGCGCACCTCCTGACGGAAGCATGGTGCTGGTGACGACGGGGCCGACCATGTATCTGCTGCCGATGGTGGAGACGATTCCGAGCTTCGACACGGCGAAGGATTTCATGCCGGTGTCGCTGCTGGCGCGGTTCGAATTCGCTGTCGTGACCGGTCCGGCGATCGATGCCGCCGATTTCAACGGCTTTGTCGCCTGGCTCAAGGCGCATCCGGACAAGACGTCGTTCGGGGTGCCGAGCAACGGCACCATTCCGCATTTCACGGGCTCCAAGCTCGAGAAGGATCTCGGCATTCCGCTGACCCGCGTGCCCTATCGGGGCAGCGCGCCGATCCTCAACGACATCATCGGCGGCCACATCACGTTCGGGATCACCACGCTGGCCGATGCGCTGCCGCAGCATCGCGCCAAGGGCGTGAAGATCATCGCGGTCTCGAGCACGGAGCGTTCGCCCTTTGCGCCCGATGTCCCGACGCTGAAGGAGAGCGGCATCGATCTCGTCGCCGATGCCTGGTACGGCATGTGGCTTCCCGCCGGCAGCCGGCCGGAGTTTGCGAGCAGGCTCGGCGCGGCCGCGAGCGCCGCGCTCGCCAGGCCTGACGTGAAGGAGAAGCTCACGGGAATCGGCCTGATCCCGGTCGGCAGCACCGCGGATGGGCTGTCCAGGGAGCTCGCCGCCAACACGGCGTTCTGGCAGCCGATCGTGAAGGCGACGGGATACAAGATCGAGAATTGAGAGAGCCACGAGCTCCCACCATCCCCTCATCCTGAGGAGCCGCGTAGCGGCGTCTCGAAGGATGGAAGCCAGGCTGCAGCAGCGGGGCCTCTATGGTTCGAGACGGTGCTGTCGCGCCTCCTTACCATGAGGGTTTTACATCTTCGCGCGCTGCGCGATGCCGTCGCGGATCGCGGCAAGCTCCTTCTCATCCCAGATGCCAATCAAAATGCCGCCCTTCACCTGGAGCTGGTTGTCGGCATAGGCCGCGATCTTCTCGCGTGGCGTGGTGATGTGGTCGTTGGGATGCAGCGCCCAGTCGAACAGCTCGGCCTGCAGCCGCGCGATGATCGCGGCGCATTCGGGATCGTCGCCGCGATCGACGTACTCTTCCGGATCGGTCTCGAGGTCGTACAGCATCGGGCGGAAGCCGGAGGCGTGGATGTATTTCCAGCGGCCGTCGAACACCATGAACAGGCGGCAGCGTTCGATCGGCTGGTTCAGTTTCAGCCGGACATCCTGCATGGCGTAGTCGTATTCGGAGAACGCCACCTTGCGCCAATCCGATGGCGTCGGGCCGCGCAGCAGCGGCAGCAGTGATCGTCCCTCGAGGATGTGGCCCGGCACCTTGCCGCCGAAATAATCGACGAAAGTCGGCGCGAGATCGATACCCTCGACCAGCGCATTGCTGCGCGTGCCACGCGTGGCGTCAGCTTCATTGGATGGATCGATAATGATCAGCGGGATTTTTGCCGACTGTTCGTGGAACAGATCCTTCGCACCCATCCAGTGATCGCCGAGATAGTCGCCGTGATCGGAGGTGAACACGATCATGGTCGTCTCCAGGAGGCCGCGTTCCTCCAGAAACTTCATCAGCACGACCATCTGGTCGTCGATCTGCGTGATCAGGCCCATATAGGTCGGGATCACCTTCTCCCGCGCATCGTCGCGCGCCATGTTGCGGGAATAGCGCATGTCCATATAGGCGCCGAACACCGGATGCGGGTTCTGCCGCTCGCGCTCGGAGCGGATCACCGGGATCATGTCATCCGTCGAATACATGCTGGCATAGGGCTCGGGTGCGATGTAGGGCCAGTGCGGCTTGATGTAGGACAGATGCAGGCACCACGGCCGGCCGTCGGTTTCGGCTTCGCCGATGAAGTCCATCGCGCGCCGCGTCATGTAGGGTGTTTCGGAGTGCTCGTCCGGCACGCGCGCCGCCTTGTCGGCGTGCACCAGCAACCAGCCGTTCTGCAGACTGCCATCTTCCGCTGCGCCTGAATTCGCCCAATGCTCCCAGGGATTGGTCGCCTCGAAACCTCGCTTGCGGAGATACTCATCATATTTCGGCCGCGGCCGGCCGGTCGGGTGCAGGCCGTCGTCGCGCTCGTAGGGCTCGAAGCCGCATTCGGCGACGTGTACGCCGATGATCGATTCCGACGGGATGCCGAGCATCTTCATGCCTTCGAGGTCGGGCGCCATGTGGGTCTTGCCGACCAGCACGTTGCGCACGCCGATCTTGTTGAGGTGGTCGCCGAGCGTGGGCTCGCCGACACGTAACGGCCAGCCGTTCCAGTGCGAGCCGTGCGAGCGCATGTAGCGGCCGGTATAGAACGACATCCGCGACGGGCCGCAGATCGGCGACTGCACGTAGGCGTTGGCGAAGAGCACGCCACGCTTGGCCATGGCGTCGATGTTGGGCGTCTTCAGCGTGGGATGGCCGGTGCAGCCGAGATAGTCATAGCGAAGCTGGTCGCACATGATCCAGAGAACGTTCTTCGCGCGCGCCATGCGTCTCGCTCCATCCATTCTTGATTTGCCGGATGCTGCGCTATCGATGCCGCGAAGACAACCTCTCCCATAGGGTCCCATAGGGAGAGGTGTTGAGAGAGTGTCGCCCTGCTACGCCGACCAGGGCTCCGCTTCGGCCGCGCTCTTGGCCTTCGCCGACACCGGGCTCTCGCCGATCACGTCCGCAAGCGCGCGCAAGGCTTCCTTCACACCCTGGCCGGTCGCGCCGGAGAGCAGCAGCGGCGTCTTCTTGGCGGCGCGCTTCAGCCGGTCTTTCTGCTTTTTCAATTCATCCGGCTCGACAGCGTCGATCTTGTTCAGCGCGACGATCTCGATCTTGTCGGTCAGCAGCCCGCCATAGGCGTCGAGCTCCTTGCGCACCGTCTTGTACGCCTTGCCGGCATGCTCACAGGTTGCGTCGACGAGATGCAGCAGCACGCGGCAGCGCTCGACATGGCCGAGGAAGCGGTCGCCGAGGCCCGCGCCCTCATGCGCGCCTTCGATCAGACCGGGAATGTCAGCCAGCACGAATTCGCGGCCGTCGGCATTCACGACGCCGAGCTGCGGATGCAGCGTGGTGAAGGGATAGTCCGCGATCTTCGGTTTTGCCGCGCTGACCTTGGAGAGGAATGTCGACTTGCCGGCATTGGGCAGGCCGACGAGGCCGGCATCGGCGATCAGCTTCAGCCGCAGCCAGATCCAGCGCTCTTCGCCGGGCTGGCCGGGATTGGCGTTGCGCGGCGCGCGGTTGGTCGACGATTTGAAATGCGCGTTGCTGAAGCCGCCATTGCCGCCCTCGGCCAGTACGAACTTTTCGCCGACATTGGTGAAGTCGTGGATCAGCGTCTCGCGGTCCTCGTCGAAGATCTGCGTACCCAGTGGCACCTTTAGCACGATCGACTTGCCGCCGGCGCCGTGGCGGTCCGAGCCCATGCCGTTCTCGCCCTTCTGCGCCTTGAAATGCTGCTGGTAGCGATAGTCGATCAGCGTGTTGAGCCCGTCGGCGACCTCGATGATCACATTGCCGCCGCGGCCGCCATTGCCGCCGGAGGGGCCGCCGAATTCGATGAATTTTTCGCGCCGGAACGCCACGCAGCCGTTCCCGCCGTCACCGGAGCGGATATAGACCTTTGCTTCGTCGAGGAATTTCATGGGCCATAGGTAGGCCAGCCCGGCACGCCCGGCAACCCGAACTTGCCCGTGAATCGGCGGAAATTCCGCGAATTTGGGCCCTTGCTTAACCTCAAGGCAACGTCAGCCCGGACGCCGCCGGATCAGGAATTTCTGCGTGCCCTCCAGCACCAATTCCTTGCGCTGGTTGAATACGGTGCTTTTGAGCGTCACCACGCCGGTCGAGCGTCCCGGCACGAGCTCCGTGACCTCGAGCGCCGGATAGATGGTGTCGTCGGCGAACACCGGTTTGAGGAACCGGCTCGATTGCTCGAGAAATCCGACCAGGGATTCCTCGACCATGAACGGAAACAGGCCCGCGCCGGGCGCGGTGTGGATCAAGGTCTGGAAGCCGTGGGCGAGCAGGTGCGGCATGCCGCGGCTGCGGCAATACTCCACGTCGTAATGCACGGGATGGGTGTCGCCGCTCGCGGTCTGGAACGCCGCGAACACCGCCGAGGTCTGGGTGCGGCTCGGCAGCACGAAGCGTTCGCCGACCACAAAATCCTCAAACCAGCGTTGCTGGGAGATCATGCGATGCCGGGTCGGGTCGAAGTCGGACATGTCCGTGCTCTTTCGTTCGGGAGGCACCTAATCGCTACCGCGATGCAGGGAGTGCGACAATCCGTTCAATTCGGCGAGGCGGGCTTGTTCCTGTTGCTCACGTCATTAAAACAATCGCAAGCGACTCTACTCGCGGTTTTTCGACGCTCCTTCCGCTCGCAATGACGGCCTCACAGTCCGACTTGTTCAATGCCCCTGTTCAAGAATATCTCCGCCTATGACGACCGCTCGGCAAGGCTGGCCGGCATTGCGCTGATGGTGCTGTCGATCTTCATGTTCTCGTTCGGCGACGCCATGGGCAAGTTCCTGGTCGGGACATATTCGGTGGGGCAGCTCCTGTTCCTGCGCGCCTGCGTGGCGCTGCTGCTGCTGTCGCCGCTCATCTGGCGGCAACGCCACAAGTTCCTGGATATGGAGCGGCCGCGACTGCAGCTCTTCCGTGTCATCCTGTCGACGCTGGAAGTGGCCGCCTTCTTCCTCGCGACGGTCTATCTGCCCCTCGCCGACGTCATCACCTATTATCTGGCCGGTCCCATCTTCGTCACCGCGATGTCGGCGGTCTTCCTGGGCGAGAAGGTCGGCTGGCGGCGCTGGACCGCGATCATGATTGGCTTCTGTGGCGTGTTGATCGCGCTGCGGCCGTCGGCGCAGACGGTGAGCCTGCCGGCGCTGATCGCGCTCGGCGGCAGCCTCTCCTTCGCAACCCTGATGCTGATCACGCGCAGCCTGCGCAAGACGCCCGACATCGTGATGGCGTCCTCGCAATTCGTCGGCACGTTTTTGCTGGGCGCTGCGCTGTCGGCATTCCACTGGGTGCCGCCGACACCTGGCAGCCTGGTGATCTTCGCGCTGGCAGGCTGCGTCTCGGTCACCGCGCTGTTCTGCGTCAACCGCTCGCTCAAGCTGGCGCCGGCGAGCGTGGTGGTACCCTACCAATATTCGATGATCGTCTGGGCCGTCATCTTCGGCTTCGTCGTGTTCGGCGACGTGCCGTCGACCGCCACCATCGTCGGCGCCGCCATCATCATCGGCGCCGGATTCTACATTTTCTTGCGCGAGCGCGATCTCGGCCGCGAGAGCGTAGAGGTGAATCCGCCGGCTTGATCACTCCCTCGTCGTCCCGGGCTCGCGCTTCGCGCCCCGGGACGACAGTGCTTGAGGACGCGCCCGCGCCCTATCTCACCCTTCGCGCGCTGCTCCAGCTCTTCAGCGACGACCACACGCCGCGTGAGAGGCGGAAGCAGTCGACGGGCGTGGAGGAGCCCAGCGCCAGGAAGCGGTGCAGCTGGACGCCGCTCCACTGGAAGCCGCACTTTTCCAGCACGTTGCGCGAGGCCGGATTGGTGACGCGCGCGCCCGCATGGAGATGGTCGTCGTCGAACTCCTCGAAGAAGAAGTCGATCGCGCCGCGCGCAGCCTCGGTGGCAAAGCCTCGGCCCCAGTGTTCGACGCCGAGCCAGTAGCCGAGCTCGGCATTGTCGGGGGTGGAGCAGTCGATGCCGACCATGCCGACCGGCGTGGTGTCGTACTCGATCAGGAACACGGTCTCGCTGCCGAGTTCGGCGGTGGCGCGGACGAATTCGATGGCGTCGTCCTGCGAGTAGGGATGCGGCAGGCGGCGGGTGTTCTCCGCGACGCGGCGGTCGTTGGCGAGATTGGTGATCATCCTGACATCGGCGAGTGTCGGCCGCCGCAAGGTCAGCCGCTCGGTGGCGACGACGCTCGGTCTCGCCTCCCGCAAGGTAACGCTCGATAAATCCTGCAACATTTCCGGCTCCGTCGAAGTCACTAAGTCAAAAGTGAGCAAGTCAAACGAAAGGGGAGGCCGGTTTCCCGCCTCCCCTGGAGCCTATTTGTGGACTCCGCCGGTTTGGTCAGGACCCGGCGGACTCCAAATTTGATCCACCGTCTATTCAGCCGCCTCTGCGATCGGGAGTACCGATACGAAGGTGCGGCCGTTGGCTTTGGCCTGGAACGCAACGCGGCCTTCGACCTTGGCGAACAAGGTGTGGTCCGTGCCCATGCCGACATTGAGGCCGGGATGCCAGGTGGTGCCGCGCTGACGCGCAATGATGTTGCCGGGAGTGACGATCTCCCCGCCGAACGCCTTGATGCCGAGGCGCTTACCCTTGGAATCGCGTCCGTTGCGTGATGAACCGCCTGCTTTTTTGTGAGCCATGGCTCGTCTCCGTAGTCCTACGTATTTTCTAGGTCAATTCCTTGACGGAATCATTTCAAAATTTCTCACGCATCAATTCGTGAATTGGCGTGATCCATTTTCGCTACTCGGCGGCTTCCTTTGCCGGCTCCTTGGCCACCTTTTCCTTCTTCGGACGCGGGCCCTTGGTGGGCTTGGCGTTGTCCGTCAGGATCTCGGTGACGCGCAGAACCGTGATCTCGTCGCGATAGCCGCGCTTGCGGCGCGAATTCTTGCGGCGGCGCTTCTTGAACGCGATGACCTTCGGTCCGCGCTTGTGGTCGAGCACCTCGACCGCAACGGACGCACCTGCGACCGTCGGAACGCCCAGGACCGGTGTGTCGCCGCCGACCACCAGGACTTCATTCAACTGCACGATCGTGCCGACTTCGCCGGCGATCTTGCCTACTTCGAGAACATCATCCGGCACGACACGGTATTGCTTGCCGCCGGTTTTGATGACTGCGAACATCGTTTTTTTCCTTCGTGTTCAATCCCGGCCTCGCGACGAAAATCGTCCGGGCCGGCTTTTTGTCAGTCGCTACGGGTTTATGCGAGTTTTGTGCGGGCAGGAGTTATCCCTTTGAAAACCCACGCAAAAACAAGCGGCGCGAGAAACGCCCCGCGCCGGTTGCGGGACTTATAGCCGCCAGACGCCGAGAGTCAAGGAAAACCGCCGAAAACGGCCCGGATTTGAAGGATTTGGGCCGTTTGCTCGGATCGAATCGAATCTCGGTCAGCGTTGCAACCAACGGGTTCCCGCGCCGTTGTCCCGACCGGAACAGGTAAGCGGGCAAGGGCTCCCATGGCAACAGACGAGCTGGTCAAGACGACGGGCATCGCCCATCACGGCGCCGCGCGGCTCCCGTCGGTGGACGTCGACAGTTTCAACATCGAGATGAAGGACGACGACGGTTTCCTTGGCGACCGCGCCAGCAAGGGCGCGTTCCGCAAAATCCTCGACCGCTGGCGCAAGCCGTTGCGCAAGACCGGCGAGGATCCCTTCGGGAAGGAGCCATCGGAGAGCATCAGCAAGAAGGTCCTCGACGCCATGCTGGTCGGCGACGACACCGAGGCCTCCGCGGTGGTGCACAGCGCGATCGAGGAATTCGCCCAGGAGCTCGCCTATGTCACGCGACGCTTCCTCAAGACCAAGGCCTGGGCCAAGACCGAGCGCATCGTGGTCGGCGGCGGATTTCGCGATTCACGGCTCGGCGAGCTTGCGATTGCGCGAGCCGACATCATCCTGAAATCAGAGGATTTCAAGATCGACTTGGTGCCGATCCGCGCGCATCCGGATGAAGCCGGCCTGATCGGCACGCTGCATCTGGCGCCGTCGTGGATTTTCGAGGCGCATGACGCGATTCTCGCGGTCGATATCGGCGGCACCAACATCCGCTGCGGCGTGGTTGAGACGCGCTGGAAGAAGGCGAAGGATCTGTCGAAGGCGTCGGTGTGGAAGTCCGAGTTGTGGCGTCATGCCGACGACGAGCCGACGCGCGAAGGCGCGGTGAAGCGGCTCACGAAAATGCTGAAGGGGCTGATCACCGAGGCCGAGAAGCAAGGCTTCAAGATTGCGCCCTTCATCGGCATTGCCTGTCCCGGCGTGATCAACGAGGACGGCTCCATCGAGAAAGGCGCGCAGAACCTGCCGGGCAATTGGGAGAGCAGCAAGTTCAACCTGCCGGCGAGCCTGATCGAGGGCATTCCACAGATCGGCGAGCACGACACCGCGATTCTGATGCACAATGACGGCGTGGTTCAGGGCCTTTCGGAAGTGCCGTTCATGCAGGATGTCGATCGCTGGGGCGTGCTCACCATCGGCACCGGCCTTGGCAATGCCCGCTTCACCAATCGGCGCAAGGATGCCGGTAACGGAAAAGACCGTGATTCTACTGAGAACGGCAAGAAAAAGGGCAAGAACGACTAGCTGGCGTTTTCGAGCGAAGTGGGTACCGGTTCGCGTGAAGAAAACGCGCCGAAACAAGAATCTGGAGCCCGTTCCGGTTTTGCCGGAACGGAAGCGGCTCCAGAGTAACCTTGACTGGTTAGGTTAAGAGACGGTTTGCGTTGCGGCGCGTGGGCCGCGCGCTACGGTCTAAATCGTCGCCTCACCTGGCCGGCGAAGCCGCCCTTCCCGACCAGAATTTCAATGAGCGGCACGGGACCGCCAGTGTTTACTGCGTCTGGCGGTCCCACCCGTTGTTCGGCTCCTTGAGGGCCTCAACTCCACCCGATGCGCTGAAAGAACGCCGCGATCTCCATCGCGGCGCGATCGGGATCTTCCCGATGCGGGAAGTGTCCGACATCCGGAAACATCGCAAGATCGAGTTCGGCAAAAGTCTCTCCCAGGCGGTCAGTCCAGGCATAGGGAAACAGCGGATCGTGTTCGGCCCAGCGCACGCAGGTCGGCACATGGATCGGCGGCGGCAGCAAGGCCTCGCCCTTCATCATCGCGACACGCCCGGCATGCGCCGCGCGATAATGCGCAAAGCCGCCGGCAAGATTCTCCTCCTTGAAGAAGTTGTCGGCGAAGTCATCGAGGACGTCGTCGAAGGCATCTTTTCGATGCGCCCAGCCCTTCAGGAAATGGCTGATATAGAGACGGCAGCTTTCGCGGCTCGCGCCGACGAGCCGCGGGGCCATCTCCATCTGGTGGAACGACTGGTACCAGATGTGGTTGAGCCGGTCGGGGGCCGCCATGCGCGGTCCGATGCCGGGATAGACGAAATCGAAGAAAAAGAGTCCCGCGAGCCGCCCCGGCGCCTGCCGGCCGAGGGGCTGCATCACGGCACCGCCGACATCATGGCCGACCAACCCGAATCGCGCGATGCCGAGCTCGTCCATCAGTGCCAGCATGTCCGCCGCATGGCCGTCCGGCCCGTAAGGCCCGTCCGGCTTGTCACTGTCGCCAAAGCCGCGCAGATCAGGCGCAATCAGCATGAAACGGTCCGCCAGCCGCGCCATGACCGGCTCCCAGGTCAGCCAGAATTCCGGCCAACCATGCAGCAAAAGCAGCGGTTTGCCGCGGCCGGCGCGAACCAGGTGGAAATTGGCGCCATTGGCCTCGATCGTGAGATGCTCCATGGCAGTTCCTCCGGGGATGAGGGCAGCGGATGAAAGAGGCGGCGGATTTTCCCCTTTCGCGCCTTGTCTGTCCCGCCATCCTCGCCTATTAACGCCCCCAACCACAGGGGTTCCTGCCCCGATTTGGCGCACCAAGGAGAGGTGGCAGAGTGGTTGAATGCACCGCACTCGAAATGCGGCATAGGTGCAAGCCTATCGGGGGTTCGAATCCCTCCCTCTCCGCCATATCCTGCCGATTTTACTACGCCATGCGGCGTAACGGGAGATCGCTTGGGGCCGACCATCGCATACGATCGGGTATAAGGCGTCGGAAGCGGGTTCGGCACGACCCGTCAATCGTGACGGATGATTGGCCTTGAACTCTGCCTCCAACTGTCCTCGAAGTCGCTGTGTTCGAAGCATGGTTTGGAGATTTTCTTGGCAAGCTACTTCCGAGCACGGCTTGTGACATAGTACGGTCAGCCCGTTGTGAATCAGCGACGACGGGGAATATTTGGCCCCCTCGAAATCTTCGAGAGTGTCCGCTCGCCGCTGTTAAATAAGCCGTCGGGGTAAGTTTGTGCACTTCGTTCAGGGCAGCTAAAGCTTATTAGCGCCAAGACGGGCCAGGAACCTTAACGCTTTTTGCTGATCGACGGATGAACTTGGCCGGCGCATCTCCTGATATTGGGAGCGCGGCATTCTTCAACGCGGGGACGATGACCGATAAGGACGAAATCATCGCGCATTACACTGCGGGCACGTTCCCGGAGCTGTTCGTCGAGCGCGTGCGTCGCCATCGCACCGATGACATCGGTAAAGCGCTTCGCGCGACGCTGACGACACTCCACAATAGTGGCACGATCGACGTGCTCGAGCCCGCGCGCACGATCGGCAACTCTCCGGTCAATCAGCACGACTTCTTCGCCGTCATGCACGTCTATTGCGACCTCATTCCCGAACTCGAGGACGAGGTGCCGGCGATGCTGGCAGCAGTGAAGGCGCTGGTCGCGCGCGCCGGCAATGACGGTATGGCCGGCATGCCCAACAGCGCTTATCGGAGCTGGGCGGAGCAAGGCGATCGCGCCCGGGCTACGCTCGCCGCGATCGACCCTGCCGACCCCGAGGACGCGGCTTATGTGTTCCTTGGGCTCCAAGCGCTCGCCAAGAGGGAGCCCGAGGCCGCGTTCACCCAGGCGATTGCCCATCTCGCCGGCATGGCCGCGCCCGCGCGCTCCGCCGCAGCCAAAGCGGTCGGCACTATGGCGTTCGCGACGCGAGAGGAACGAATCCGCGCTGCCGATACACTCGCAGCCGCCAGGATGGCCGCTGACGACAATAGCCTCGGGCATATCCTAACCGCCATCTGTGAGATCGCCCGTGCCCATGCGGACATGGAAGGAGCGGCGGTCGCGCTTATCGACGCGGCCAACACCCAAGTCGGTGATCAGGCTATCCATCAGGTGTCGCTCGAGCTCATGTTTCATGGCGAGGCGCTTTCGCCGGCGATCGTCGCTGGTCTAACCGCGATTGCGCACAAGGTAGTGGTCGGCAATCGCGGCACACTCGAAAACATCGACGCCGCTGGCGGCAAGCTGGTGACGCACGGGCGCTTAGACGAAGCGCTCGAACTGATCACGCCGCTGATTTCCGCGCATGACGAACTCACCTCGCTCGAGACGTTCGACAGCTTCGCCTACGCGTTGCTCCAACTTGCACCCGATCAGCTGGCGAAGGTGCTGATGGGCTGGCTGTTATCACTCGATCCCAACCTCGGCGAGGCTACGCTCTCGCTGGTTGGCGACCATCATGGCGATGCGCCGCTCATGCTGGAGGTCGATGGCACCACCATTGGCCTGTCGGACGCCGACACGATCCTGCTCGCCCATCGCACGATCGGCTATCTGTTCATTCACGCGATCACCGCCGCCTCGTTGGTGCTGGGGCTCATCCGCGGGGCCGCGGAGGGGCCACGCAAGGTGATGGCGGACATCCTCTTCGATCCACTGCTCATCAATTATTCGGGGGAGCTTGCCGACTGGCTCCGTCAACGGGCCAAGGACAGCTCCGATCCCGCGCAACCGGTCATCACAGAGCTGCTCGCCCGACTTGAGGCTTATATCGACGGGCTGCATAAGGCCGGTAGGATCAAGGAACTGCGCCCGTCTGAGCGCGAGCGGCTGATCGAGAATCATCGCCAGCACGAGTCGATGCGACAGGCGCACAAGCAGGCCCAGAAGAAGTCGATCTTCATGTCGATCGTGAGTCGCTCGGTGCTGCTTTACGGCAACCGCTCGATTAGCTATTTCGAGGGGCCGGACGGCAAAAAACAACGCAACGAAATGAAGTTGCACAGCGTCAGCCACAGCTTCGAGTCGCCGCGACTCGACATTCTCGAACCGTTCGACCTGGACTACACGCTCCGCGTGTTCCGCGCGATGCGGGTGGCGAAATGAAGCTCGTTATTCGCGAGTATCTCGCCTCCTTGCGCGAGCGCGGCGAGCTCGATGCGGTGCTGCCCGATCTGCTGACTGAGCTTGGTTTCACCGTCTATTCGCGTCCAGCGCGGGGTACCCGCCAATATGGCGTCGACGTCGCTGCGGTCGGTGCCGGGCGCGACGGCGTGCGGCGCGTCCATCTCTTCTCGGTCAAATCGGGCGACCTCGACCGCGCCGAGTGGAACACGGCCTCGCCGCAGAGTCTCAGGCCATCGCTCGACGAAATCCTCGACTACTATGTCGCGAGCCGCATCCCGCCCGAATATGCCGAGCTGCCGATCGCCATCTGCCTCACCTTCGGCGGCGCGATAGACGAGCAGGTCCGGGCCGAAGTGAACGGCTATATGAACCGCAACACCACGGAGCGGATCAGCTATGAGGAGTGGAACGGCGACCGGCTCGCGGACGTCATCCTAGACGGCATCCTCCGCGAAGGACTGCTGCCAGCCTCCTTGCGGAGCCATTTGCGCAAGAGCGTGGCGATGGTCGAGGAACCCGACATCGCGCTCGACCATTTCGGGCGGCTGCTGCGTGCGCTGGCCGACGCGCCCGGCGCGACTCCGGCGGCGCGGCTGTCGCAGGCGCGGCTTATTAACATTTGCCTGTGGATCATGTTCGTCTGGGCGCGCGAGGCGAACAATGTGGAAGCCCCCTATCGCGCTAGGGCCTGTTGGGATTCATCGGGAATTTATCACGGCGGCGGCGAGATGGAGCATGGCAGCGAAGCTTTGATCGGTCTTGTCGGCGCGCATCGCGATGCGCTTGAATTCCTTGAGCTTGCAGAA
>JAEWFG010000363.1 GCA_023388935.1 Pseudomonadota bacterium
GCCTCGCGCTCGGCCTGCTTGAAGATGGTCTCGTGCAGCGGCGACAGCGCGCAGGCAGGATCGGTGTTGGCGGCATCGCCCGTCAGCGCAAAGGCTTGGCAGCGGCAGCCGCCGAAATCGATCTCGCGGAATTCGCAGGACTTGCACGGCTCCTTCATCCAGCCGGTGCCGCGATAGCGGTTGAAGGCGTCGGAGTTCTGCCAGATCCAGGCGATCGAATGGTTGGAGCGCACGGATTCGAAGTCGAGCCCGGTGATGCTCTCGGCCGCGTGGCAGGGCAGCACCTTGCCGCTAGGGGAGATGTTGAAGAACTGACGCCCCCAGCCGCCCATGCATTTCTTCGGCCGCAACGCATAATAGTCGGGCACGACGTAGTCGATCGCGAGTGTGCCCTTCAGCCGCTCGCGCGCCTCCTCGACGATGCGCGTGGTTTCATCCAGCTGCGCCACCGTCGGCATCAGCGCGGCGCGGTTCTTCAGCGCCCAGCCGTAATACTGCACATTGGCGACTTCGAGCCGGTCGGCGTCGAGATCGACCGCCATCTGGATGATGTCGCGGATCTGATGCAGGTTCTGGCGATGCATCACCGCGTTCACGGTGAGCGGCAGGTCCAGCTCGCGCGTCCACTTCGCGACCTCGATCTTCTTGTGATGCGCCCCCTTGTAGCCGGCGACGCGGTCGGAGAGACCTTCTTCGGTGCCCTGGAAACTGATCTGCACATGGCAGAGCCCGGCATCCGCCAGGTCGCCAAGCCTGTCGCGCGTCAGCAGCACGGCCGAGGTGATGAGATTGGTGTAGAGGCCGACGTCGCTGGCGTGCTTGACCAGCTCGACGAGGTCCTTTCGCGCGGTCGGCTCGCCGCCGGAGAAATGGACCTGCAGCACGCCGATCTCGGCGAGCTCGCTCAAGACCTTCTTCCATTCATCCGTCGTCAGTTCCTTGCCGGCGCGGTCGAGCTCGACCGGGTTGGAACAATACGGGCATTGCAGCGGACACCGATGCGTGACTTCAAGCAGCACGGCGAGCGGAATGCCGAAAGATTCCGCCGTCGAACGCTGCTTCTCGAGCACCGCGAGGCTGTCGCTGGCATCGGGCGGGATGGAGGAATTGCCCAGCACGTCACTCATGACGTCTTCTCCCGTGCCTCGGTGAGAAATCCCTTGTCGGCGAGATCCTGCAGCATGACGATGACGTCGGCGAGAATCGCCTCGCGTGGGGCGGCGTATTTCGCGGCCAGCTGATCGGCGATGTCGCCGACGCTGCGTTCGCCGTTGCAGAACTGCAAAACCTCGACTGCGATTTCGTCCGGCGCCAGCACGCGCTCCGGCGCCAGGATCACCCAGACCTGCCGGGTCTCGTCATATCTGAGCTTGGCATGCCGCGGCAGCGCGGGGCGGCTTGCCTCGCTGACGCTGATGTGACGCGGCCCGGCCATCTCTGTTCCTCTTCAGCTCGCTTTGGGCACGAACGCGCCCGGCGGAATGTGGCCCTCGACATACGCATGATAGAGCGCGTCGAGCTGCACCCACAGCACGTTGGTCTTGAAGATCAGAGCATTGCAGACGGAGGCGCGTTCCTCCGGCGTCCGCGCATGTGCCTTGACATAGTCGAGTGCAAAGCCGGCATCGCGCGGTGCCTGCGCCAGGCGCCGCTTGAAGTAGCTCATGATGTCAGGATTGACGAAGTCGTAGTGCTCCAGCATGCCGGAGATGCGCTCTTCGTGCAGGTTCGGCGCGAACAGCTCGGTCAGCGAGGACGCGATCGCCTCCAGCGGGCTCTTCTCGCGGCAAAAATGCACATAGGCTTCGACCGCGAAGCGCGTCGCCGGCAGGATGCCTTCGGTCGATTCCACGTAGGCGGTATCGAGACCGAGACCTTCGGTCAGCTTCAGCCAGCGCTCGATCCCGCCTTCGCTTCCGACATCGCCGTCATGATCCTCGATGCGGTGGCGCCATTCCAGCCGCGTGGCGCGGTCGCGGAAGCGCGAGATCACCACCGCGTCCTTGATGGGGATCGTGCTCTGGTAATAGTAGCGGTTCAGCGCCCAGGCCTGCACCTGCCCTTTGTTCAGCTTGCCGCCGTGCAAGAGCTTATGGAACGGATGCAGGCTGTGATAGCGCGTCGCGCCGATATGGCGCAGCGTCGCCTCCAGCTCCTCGGCCGAGTTGAGCCTGATGTCCTTGCCGATCGAGAGCGCAGTCATTCCAGTCAGTGACGCAGCATTCACAGCACGATCTCCGTTCCATCGGCGGGTATCTGCCAGCCCGCCTGTTCGGCGGCCTTGCGCTCGGGGGAGGCAGGCAGCAGCGCCGGATTCGAGTTATTGATATGCAGAAATATCTTCCTGTCGATATTGAGATCGGCCAGCCGCGCGATCGCGCCGTCGTCACCGGACATGGCGACATGTCCCATGCTCTTGCCGGTCTTGTGGCCGAGCCCTGCCTTGATCATCTCGTCATCCTGCCAGACCGTGCCGTCGAAGAACACTAGCGCGGCGCCGTCGATCTCCGCCTTGAGAGCGTCGGTCACCTCGGCGCAGGCGGCGATGAAGTAGAAGCACTTGCCGGTGATCTTGTCGGTGATCTTCAGGCCCAGCGTATCGCCGTCGCCGGTCTCCCCGCCCGGATGCGCCTTGCCTTCCAGATACCAGGCCGACTTGCCGGGCACTGCGAACGGCAGCACCTCGATCCCCGCACGCGCGCCATCCGGCAGCCGCGGCTCAAAGGGCTCGCTGATGTCGATCGGCTGGCGTCGTACGTTCTTCTCGTTCAGCACGTTGAAGATGCTGTTGCTCCTGAGGATCGCCAGCACCTTCTCATGCGCGTAGACCGTGAAGGGTGAACTCTCGCGCATCGAGAGCAATCCTGCGACCGCATCCACTTCGCTGTTGGTCAGGATGACGCCTGCAATCGGCGTGTGGCGAAGCGCGCCAGCCTTGGGATGCAGCTGCGGCGTGGCATTCAATTGCTGGCGAAGGTCGGGGGACGCGTTGATCAGGAACCAATGCTCGCCGTCGCCACTGAAGGCGACCGAGGCCTGCGTCCGCTGAAGCTCATGACCACTCGCACGAGCCGCCCGGCAGCCCTCGCAGCCGCAATTCCATTGCGGTACTCCACCGCCGGCTGCGGCTCCCAGGACGACGACGCGAAGCATGATCCGTCTCCTGGACATAACGTCGCGAGGTGGATCTCAGGCCGACACAAATCCCATCTTCCGGAAACGTATCGTGACCGAAAGATCCACCTGCGCAGAACGCAAATTCACCAACCGCTTACTTGCGGGTGGCGCTCACATACATGTTGATTTCCATCCCGCAAGGCACTTCGACGATCTTCGGAGCTTTCCAGGCCATTTTTGGCTCTCCATATTCGCGAATTTGGACGTATTCGCCCACGGGGTAAATTACTGCGGGCGCAGAAGTTCGCCAGTGAAATTTTCCCGAGAAAGGCATGTTGCGCCGCGAAAAATTCATGATGGAACATCAGTTAGGGTGACGCTGCCTTGCGCATGGCGCATTCGGTCGCGAACCCTGTCCTGATAAAGGAGTTGTGAGCGCGCTGCAGCTTTCAATCCGTACAGGCGGCCCCAACTGGAATTCGGTAATGCCCAGATACTTCTTCAACACCCGCATCGGCGATGAATTGATCGTAGATCCTGACGGCGAGGATCTGCGCAATCCTGACCGCGCCTGGGAGGTCGCCCGCCAGATGATCCTGGAAGTCGTGAGGTCGGAGGGCGCCCAGCCGGCCCTGCTCGAGGCGGTGATCGAAGTGACCGACGTCGAAGGCGAGATCGTGCTGGAATTTCCCTTCAGCGAGGCGCTGCTGGATATCCCGGACCGGTCCGCGACCCGGCATTAGGGGTCCATTCTCTCTCCATCGTCATTGGGAAATACGCTCGCAATGACGGAGAATGTGGCAATTCGGACCCTAAACCCCTGCGAAGTCCGCATGGCTTTGCTGCGTTTCCGGCGCTAAAAGACGCCGGTCATACGGAGCAAGCCATGCAAGATCTCTGGCGCCTGTCGGCCGCCGACCTCGCCAGCCTCGTCAAGTCCCGGAAGGTGTCCGCCAGGGAGGCGGCCCAGGCCGGCCTCGCGCGGTTGGACGCCGTCAATCCCCGGCTCAATGCGGTGATCGACCACCGGCCGGAAGACGTTCTCAAGCAGGCTGACGCCGTCGATGCCGTGATCGCGCGGGGGGAGGACCCCGGCGTGCTCGCTGGCGTGCCCGTCACCATCAAGGCCAATGTCGACCAGGAAGGCTTTGCCACCACCAACGGCCTCAAGCTCCAGCGCGATCTGATCGCGCGCGAGGACAATCCGGTGGTCGCCAATTTCCGCAAAGCCGGCGCCATCCTGCTCGGCCGCACCAATTGCCCGGCCTTCTCCTATCGCTGGTTCACCACCAACCTGGTCCATGGCGATACCAAGAACCCCCGCGACGCTTCGCTGACGCCGGGCGGCTCGTCCGGTGGCGCCGGCGCGGCGGTCGCGGCCGGCATCGGCCATATCGCCCACGGCACCGACATCGCCGGTTCGATCCGCTATCCTGCCTATGCCTGTGGCGTGCACGGCCTGCGCCCGACGCTGGGCCGCATCCCGGCCTTCAATCCGGCGCTGCCGGAGCGCCCGATCGGACCGCAGATCATGGCAGTGTCGGGACCCCTGGCGCGCACCGTCAACGACTTGCGGATTTCGCTCGCCGCCATGTCGGCCCGCGACATCCGCGATCCCTGGTGGGTGCCGGTGCCGTTGGAAGGCCCGGCGAAGTCGAAGCGCGCCGCGCTCTGCCTCAATCCGGACGGCCTTGCGACCACGCCGGAAGTTAAGGCCGCAGTGACCGATGCCGGCAAGCGGCTGGAGCGGGCGGGGTGGACCGTCGATGTGATCGAGAACACCCCGCCGATGCGCGAGGCGGTCGAGTGGCAGATAAAACTCTGGCTCGGCGACGGCTATGAGGCGCAGCTCGAGATGGCCGAGCGCGAAGGCGATCCCGGCGCGCTGGCCTGCCTCCGCGGCAACCGCACCAGGGTCACGCCAATGGACCAGGCGAACTACGCGAAGGCGCTGACCCGCCGCGCCACGCTGACCCGCGACTGGATGCTGTTCTTCGAAAAATACGCCGTGCTGCTGACGCCGGTCTCCGGCGAACTGCCGTTCCCCGATCATCTCGACCGCAAGGACGACGAGTCCTTCAAGCGTGTCTGGGAAGCCCAGCTGCCGCAGATCGCGATTCCCTTCATGGGATTGCCGGGCCTCGTGGTCTCGACCGGTCTCGTCGGCAAGGCGCCGGTCGGCGTGCACATCGTCTCGGGCCGCTATCGCGAGGACCTCTGCCTGCTCGCGGGCGAAGCGATCGAGGCGGGCGGCGTGCCGCCGTCGCCGATCGATCCTGTGGGTTAGCGATGTCTGTGATCTACGACTTCAAGGCCAACTCGCTTGCCGGCGAGGAGGTCGCCCTGCGCCGTTTCGAGGGACAGGTGCTCCTGATCGTCAACACCGCGAGCAAATGCGGCTTCACGCCGCAATATCGCGGGCTCGAGGATCTGCATCGCGATCTCTCGCCGCGCGGCTTCTCCGTGCTCGGCTTTCCCTGCAACCAGTTCGGCGCGCAGGAGCCGGGGCAGGCGAGCGAGATCCAGGCCTTCTGCTCGACCAACTACGACGTCACCTTTCCCCTGTTCGAGAAGATCGACGTCAATGGCGCTCATGCGCACCCCCTGTATGAGTACCTGAAACGCCAGCAATCCGGACTGTTAGGTGCCTCCATCAAATGGAATTTCACCAAATTCCTGGTGGACCGTGCCGGCAAGGTGATCGCACGGTACGCGCCGACCGCCCGGCCCGAAGGATTGCGGCAGAAAATCGAGACCCTGTTATGAGCGAGACAATCATGAGCGACGAATTTCCGGACCGCCTGTCGGTCGATCCGAACAGCCCCTATTACAACGCGGACATCCTGTCGCGCGACGTCGGCATCCGCTTCAAGGGCATCGAAAAGACCAATGTCGAGGAATACTGCATCAGCGAAGGCTGGGTCCGCGTCACCGCCGGCAACGCCAAGGACCGCTACGGCAACCCGCTGACTATCAAGGTGCACGGGCCGGTCGAGCCGTATTTCAGGGACAAGAAGTAGTTAGAGCCGAGCGCGCGCCGCGAGGTGCGCCGTCATGCCCGGGCTTGTCCCGGGCATCCACGTTCTTCAATGCGGCTAAGACGTGGATGGCCGGGTCTAAGCCCGGCCATGACGAAAGGAGAGAGCCCGCGAGAAAGCCACCCCCATGTCCGTCCGCATCGTCGACGTCCGCGAGATCACCAAGCCGATCTCTTCGCCGATCCGCAACGCCTATATCGACTTCACCAAGATGACGACGAGCCTCGTTGCCGTCGTCACCGACGTCGTTCGCGACGGCAAGCGCGTCGTCGGCTACGGCTTCAATTCCAACGGCCGCTACGGGCAGGGCGGCCTGATCCGCGAGCGCTTTGCCTCGCGTATCCTTGAGGCCGATCCGAAGTCGCTGTTAAATGCGGCTGGCGACAATCTCGATCCAGACAAGATCTGGGGCGCGATGATGACTAATGAGAAGCCGGGCGGCCATGGCGAGCGCTCGGTCGCGGTCGGCACCATCGACATGGCGGTATGGGATGCGGTGGCGAAGATCGCGGGCAAGCCGCTGTTTCGCCTGCTCGCCGAGCGGCACGACGTGACCGCCAATCCGCGCGTGTTCGTCTATGCTGCCGGCGGCTATTACTATCCCGGCAAGGATCTCTCGATGCTGCGCGGCGAGATGCGCGGCTATCTCGATCGCGGCTACAACGTCGTGAAGATGAAGATCGGCGGCGCGCCGATCGATGAGGACCGCACGCGCATCGAGGCGGTGCTGAAGGAGATCGGCAAGGACGCGCAGCTCGCCGTCGACGCCAACGGTCGCTTCAATCTCGAGACCGGCATCGCCTACGCCAAGATGCTGCGGGACTATCCGCTGTTCTGGTACGAGGAAGTCGGGGATCCCCTCGACTACGCGCTCCAGGCCGCGCTCGCCGAATTCTATCCGGGCCCGATGGCAACCGGCGAAAACCTGTTCAGTCACCAGGACGCCCGCAACCTCATCCGCTACGGCGGCATGCGCCCCGATCGCGACTGGCTGCAATTCGACTGCGCGCTGTCCTACGGCCTGTGCGAATACCAGCGCACGCTGGAAGTCCTGAAGACCTATGGCTGGTCGCCGAGCCGCTGCATCCCGCACGGCGGCCACCAGATGTCGCTCAACATCGCGGCAGGCTTAGGCCTCGGCGGCAATGAGAGCTACCCCGACCTGTTCCAGCCCTATGGCGGCTTCCCCGACGGCGTCCGTGTCGAGAACGGCCACATCACCATGCCCGACCTGCCGGGCATCGGCTTCGAGGGCAAGTCGGATCTCTACAAGGAAATGAAGGCGCTGGCGGAGTAGGGGTGGGCACTGGGGCGTGACGGCCGCGCCACTCACTCCACCGTCATGCCCCGCGAAGGCGGGGGATGGATTCACGTTTGAAGTGCAACGGTTGATCTGAGTTCAGAGAATGCCTCGGCGGGTGTCTTGAAGTCCAGGCATTTGCGTGGGGTGTCATTGAAGCGCTG
>JAEWFG010000383.1 GCA_023388935.1 Pseudomonadota bacterium
CGTGCTCGTGCGGCTCGCGCAGCACGTAGCCGCGGCCCCACACGGTCTCGATGAAGTTGCGTCCCTCGGAAGCGTTGGCGAGCTTCTTGCGGAGCTTGCAGATGAAGACGTCGATGATCTTCAGCTCCGGCTCGTCCATGCCGCCATAGAGATGGTTGAGGAACATTTCCTTGGTGAGGGTCGTGCCCTTGCGCAAGCTGAGCAGCTCCAGCATCTGGTATTCCTTGCCCGTCAGATGGACGCGCTGGCCGCCGACTTCCACCGTCTTGGTGTCAAGGTTGACGACGAGGTCGCCGGTCTGGATGACCGACTGGGCATGGCCCTTGGAGCGGCGCACGATCGCGTGGATGCGGGCCACCAGCTCGTCCTTGTGGAAGGGCTTGGTCATGTAGTCGTCGGCGCCGACGCCGAGACCCTTGACCTTGTCCTCGATGCCGGCGAGGCCGGAGAGGATCAGAATCGGTGTCTTGATCTTGGAGACCCGGAGCTGCTTGAGCACGTCGTAGCCGGACATGTCGGGCAGGTTGAGGTCGAGAAGGATGATGTCGTAGTCGTATAGCTTACCGAGATCGACGCCTTCTTCCCCCAAATCGGTCGTGTAGACGTTGAAGCTCTCAGACTTCAACATCAGCTCGATCGACTGCGCGACGGCGCTGTCATCTTCAATCAGCAAAACGCGCATGCCAGTTCCCCATAGTCGCCGCTCCCGGGCGTCAGGTCGGCCGCATTCGCGGCACTCAACAAAACGCCTTTGAACAACTGATTCGGATCCTGACAACAGATGGTTAACAAACTCTGATTCTGGAACGCAAGTCCCCCCGGTGCAATTTTTGTCGAATCGCCCTAAGGTGTTGCGCGCGAAGCAGCTTTTGTCATCCAGTTCCGTTCAAGCTCCACTTTAAGAGGCGGGCCTAACCGACTCCCGCGACTCAGCCTTCTTCTGAAGAGGAGTCGCGCTCAGTCACAAAGACAGTGACGCAATGATTAACGATGCGGGTAAACACGAAGTTAAGCGCCGTTCAGAAATATGGCGAAACTTAAGGCTGTCCCCATGAAGGCCGGAATCACGAGGGTATCCACCCTATGAAGGCCCTGGCCGAACAGATCGGCGACATCGACGGCGTCAACATCTATGGCCGCGTGGTCGGCGTTCGCGGCCTGATGGTCGAGGTGGCCGGTCCTATTCACGCCATGTCGGTCGGCGCACGGCTCGTGATCGAGACCGGTGCCAACCGTTCCATCCCCTGCGAGGTGATCGGCTTCTCCGGCAACAATGCCGTTGTGATGCCGTTCGCCGGGCTCGACGGCGTACGCCGCGGCTGTAAGGCCGTCATCGCCAATGCCGCTAACCAGGTGAGGCCGTCGTCGGCGTGGCTCGGTCGCGTCGTCAACGCGCTGGGCGAGCCGATCGACGGCAAGGGGCCGTTGCCGCAAGGCACCTCGCCGATGCCGTTCCGCAATGCGCCCCCGCCGGCGCATTCGAGGAAGCGCGTGGGCGCCCCGCTCGATCTCGGCGTACGCGCGATGAACACCTTCCTCACCTGTTGCCGCGGCCAGCGTATGGGCATCTTCGCAGGTTCCGGCGTCGGCAAGTCCGTGCTGCTCTCGATGCTTGCGCGCAACGTCGATGCCGATGTCAGCGTCATCGGGCTGATCGGCGAACGCGGCCGCGAGGTGCAGGAGTTCCTGCAAGACGACCTCGGCGAGGAGGGGCTGGCGCGCTCTGTCGTCGTGGTCGCAACCTCGGACGAGCCGGCGCTGATGCGCCGGCAGGCCGCGTATCTGACACTTGCGATTGCCGAATACTTTCGCGACGAGGATCAGGACGTGCTCTGTCTGATGGACTCGGTGACCCGCTTCGCCATGGCGCAGCGCGAGATCGGCCTGTCCGCCGGCGAGCCGCCGACCGCAAAAGGCTACACGCCGACCGTCTTCACCGAACTGCCGAAACTGTTGGAGCGCGCCGGGCCGGGCCTCGGTGTCGGCGCCATCACTGCGATCTTCACGGTGCTGGTCGATGGTGACGACCACAACGAGCCGATTGCGGATGCCGTCCGCGGCATCCTCGACGGCCACATCGTGATGCAGCGCTCGATTGCCGAGCGCGGCCGCTACCCCGCCATCAACGTCCTCAAATCCGTCTCCCGCACCATGCCGAAATCGGCCGATCCGCAGTTCTGGCCGACCATCCAGCGCGCCCGCCAGGTGATGGCGACCTATGCCGACATGGAGGAGTTGATCCGGCTCGGCGCCTACCGGGCCGGTTCCAGCCCCGAGGTCGACGAGGCGATCCGCCTGCACGAACCGCTTGAGGCCTTCCTGCGCCAGGGCAAGGACGAAAATGCATCACTCGCGGACGGTTACCGCCAGTTGGCGCAAATCCTCGGTAGTTTGGAAACGGAACGCTAACTTTGTCAGGTCATCATCCGATCCCACAGAGTAGCAGAGCCGGTCTTGGCCCCAATCGGGCCTGTGGGCAGACCGGTGTCGTCCCACGTGCAGCTAGGGGACTTCTGGGGAGTACGAGTCGATGAAGTCACGTGATACCCTCATCCGCCTGAAGAAGTTCCAGGTCGACGAGAAGCGCCGCCGGGTCACCCAGATCGAGACCATGATCGCCGACTTCCAGCGGATGTCGACCGATCTTGAGCGCGAGATCACGACCGAGCAGGAGCGTGCCGGGATCGACGATCCCTCGCATTTTGCCTATCCGACCTACGCCAAGGCCGCGATCCAGCGCCGCGAGAACCTGACCCGCTCGGCCGACGAGCTGAAGGGCCAACTCGACGAAGCCAAGGCCGCGCTGGCCGAGGCCTTCGAGGAACTGAAGAAGGTCGAGCTTCTCGACGAGCGCGACCAGGCCCGCGAACGCGCCGAAGAAAACGCCCGGGAGCAGGCCGACCTCGACAGCATCGGCCTGATGCGCGCCCGTATCGGCGCCGTCGCCTAAGGCGCAGCAGCGGCCAAACCGCCGAGAATATGTGAGCCCGGACCCGCAAGGTCCGGGTTTTCGCATTTGCTATCCACAGTGTGGCGCCCCGCCCCTTGGTGATGGGCTTTGCCGCGCGCTAAGGTAGCGGAGTGCCTGGGTCCGCGCGGAACGACGCGCCGGGGCCTGCGCGTTGGGGGACCGAATGCTGACGCCGGCAGAGTTGGTCGGGCTGATCGAGGCGGTGGCGAAGGGCGATCAGGCCGCGTTCGAGCGCCTGTACATCGCCACGCGCGCGAAACTTTATGGCGTCGTGCTCCGTATCTTGCGCCGACGGGATCTCGCAGAGGAGGTCATTCAGGAGACCTACGTCAAGGTCTGGCACAGTGCGGGCCAGTTCAATCCGGCTTTGTCGTCGCCGATCACATGGATGGCGTCGATCGCGCGCAACCGCGCCATAGACATCGTTCGCAAGAAGACGGAAGTCTCCATCGAGGAAGCGCCCCAGGCGATGGAAGTCGCAGGCGACAGCCCCGATCCGCTGGCGCGCCGGGAGATGACCGAGGAGTTGAGGCGGCTGCTGGAATGTATCGGCCGGCTCGAGCCGGACCGTCAGAGGCTCGTGCTTCTCGCCTACTACAACGGCTGGAGCCGCGAGCAATTGGCGGAGAAATTCGCCGCACCCGTCAACACGGTGAAGACATGGCTTCGGCGCAGCATGTTGGATATCCGGGAGTGCCTCGGACTATGAGGCCTTGCATTGTGAGGATGGTTCTGGACTGCAACTGATGGCCTACACGGAGGACCATATCGCGCTCGCCGCCGAATACGTGCTCGGCACGCTCGATGCCGATGAGCGCGCGCAGGTCGAGACCATGATGGTGGTGGACAAGGCGTTCGCCGACCTCGTGCAGGCCTGGGCATTCCGGATCGGCGTCCTCAACCAGATGGTCGGCTCGGTCGAGCCGCGTCCGATCGTGTGGGAGAACATCAGGTCCGAGCTCGCGCGGACGGCGTTTGCGCAGGAGCCGCCCCCGCTGTCGGAAGTCTCGCCGCCGCCACCTGTGCCGAAGTTTTCCCCGCTCGATACTGCGCTGCCGGAGCCGCAATCGGAGGATACGCAGCAATGGGAGCCGCAGCCTCCCGAAGCGGAGCAGCCCGAGACGGCGCGACCGGCGTTCGATGCGATACCCGACGTTACGCCGATATTCATGCCGCAGGTCCATGCGCCCGATCCGGAAGTCGCGCGCGCGCCGCAGGCGCCGGTCGTCGACAGCACCAATGTGATCCGGCTCGAGAGCCGCGTGAAGCGCTGGCGCGCCATCGCATCCGCCGTCGGTGCGCTCGCTGCCGCGCTGCTCGTGACGCTGTCGCTTCAGATCTTCCAGCCCAACGCGCTGCCGGGCGCGCTGCGTCCTGCACCGCGCATCCAGACGGTCGAGGTGAAAACACCGGCGCCGCTCGCGGCATCTTCGCAATATGTCGCGCTGTTGCAGGACCAGGGCGGCGGTCCCGCCTTCATCCTTACCATCGATGGCGCGACGCGGAATTTCACCGTGCGCAAGGTCGGCGCGACGCCGGAGCCGGGCAAGAGCTTTGAACTCTGGCTGATCTCCGACAAGCTGCCGCGCCCGCGCTCGCTCGGCGTGATCGGCGCGGGCGACTTCACCGCGCGTCCGGTGCTCGGCTCCTACGATGCCGACGTCGTCAACAGCGCGACCTTCGCCGTCACCGTCGAGCAGGCCGGCGGATCGCCCAACGGCCAGCCGACCTCGGCGCCGGTGTTTACCGGCAAGCTGATCGAGACCGTGCCGCCGTCTCAGCCGCAGGCGCCCGCGAAGAAGTAGTCACCACCGCAGCGTCGTAGACCGGATGCGCTCGTGCAACTGGGCTTGTATGTCGCCACTGTCCATTCCGTCGTCGTATTTCGACAAGTCCTGCCGAATCTGCCCCCGATTTGAACCTCCCCGCAATTCGCGGCGTCAAATGCCCGGGAATTCGAAGTCGGCGCCGCCGATGGCGAAGCCGAAGGGGGGCCGCAGGTCAGATGGATACAGCAAGGACGTCGGGCATCTTCGTCCACCAATATGCGGGGTTGCCGCACGGACCGGCGTTCGAACATTGGCGCGACAGGGCCTTCGGTTCATGTGGCCTCGAGATCGGGCCGAGCCATGGCGACAGCATCGATTGCCGGCTCCAGGTTAGCGTGGTCGACAATATCGCGCTGGCCATTCCCGAAGGTGCCTCCGCGCAATATACGCGCACGCAGAGCGGGCTTGCCGACGGCAGCGACGATCTCGTCCTGATCGCGGCACATGCAGGCCTCGTCCGCGTCGGGCAGAACGGCCATACCGTTGAACTCGCGCCCGCGCAGATGGTGCTCGTCGACATGAGCGTCACCGGCTCGGTCAGCCACACCGACGAGCACCGCTTCACCACCATCCGCATGCCGCGCCGCGCGCTGCTCGACATCAATCCGCGTGCCGAGGACAGCCTGTCGCAGGCGCTCTCCGACGGTGCGGTCGCCGAGACGATTGTCCGCTATCACGCACTCGCCGCCAATCACGCGCCGCATCTCGACGCCGTCGGCCAGCGCCTGACCGCGCAGCACATGGTCGATCTCGTCGGCCTTCTGCTCGGTACCGATGCGGAGCGTGCGAATCTGGCCCGCGGCCGCGGACAGGCCGCGGCCCGTCTCGATCTCATGCGCGCCGACGTGATGGCCGGGCTCGGCCGCAACGACCTCTGCCTGTCCGAGGTCGCGACGCGCTCGGGCCTGAGTCCGCGCCAGGCACAACGCCTGTTCGAGCAGGCCGGCACGACCTTCACCGAATTCGTGCTGGAGCAGCGCCTGCTGCTGGCGCGAAAGCTGCTCGGCGATCCCCGCGCCAGGACGCGCAAGATCAGCGACATCGCGCATTCCTCGGGCTTCTCTGATCTGTCCTATTTCAACCGCGCCTTCCGCAAGCGGTTTGGCGCAACGCCTTCGGAATTGCGCGAAACGTGAGCCGCACGGTGCGGCCGCAGCCCCATCCGTGCAGGCGCCACCGCCGATCCACGGGCGCGGTAGTATCGAGCCGGGTTCTGGATAAGGCTTGCTTGTCGGTGCCTGTTGGCAATGACGAGTTTGACGTGTGTGCGCCGCAAATGAATCATCACCCCAGACAATCGTCACCCCAGACATGAGAAAGCGCCCGTGGGGGGCGGGCGCTTTCCGTAGTCGACTTGGGGTTGGGGTCGTCTACATATCCACGTGGCGACTTTGGGGGGCTGGTAAAGAGCCGCGTGAATTCCTGAAACTCAAATCTCCTTAGCGTCTCCCTAGCGAACGAGGGACGCGTTCGTGCTGGTGATAGCAACCGGCTTGCCGGCCTTGATGACGCGGGCGGTCTGGGTCAGGCCTTCATCTGAACCCGAACGTGCCGTGATGCCGAAGCCCGCCACCGCGATCCCTGCGACGAGTGCCACGACCACAATCTTCAGATGGGTCGAGCGATCGGCGCTGTAGATCGAGTGGTTCATGGAAGCCTCCTGCCGCCACCTACCTGAAGCAGTCGCCGACCTGTTCAGGCAGGTTCATGCTTCCGGTGCCCAACAACGTAGTATTGGTGGGATTCGTTCCCAAGAGGCGTTCACAAGAGCGTGATATGACGTGAAAGGCCGCGATCAAGCGCAGCCCTTGTTCGCACGATTTTCTAATTATTTCAAAGCCGTAATGTGTCTATAGGTCGCCTTTTCGGCATTTGGTCGACAAGAAGCCAGAAGCTCAAAAACCATTTGCATGTGACCAAAAAACACACGGCTTCTTAAGGCAAATCAGATGCTTCCGACCGTTTTCAATCTCGCCCTGGGATGGATTTCGGCCTGCGACAGGACGGTCGTCTGGGCGCGGAACCGCTCGACCAGGGAACGCACGAAGGGACGAATTGCTGCAGAGGTGACGAGCACCGGGGCCTCACCCTCACGGGCTGCGCGCTCGAACGCTTCGCGCACGGCCGTCATGAATTCCGACAGCTTCGAGGGTTGCATGGCGAGGCTGCGCTCCTCGCCCTGGCCGATAATGGATTCGGCAAAGGCTTGTTCCCAGCGCGCCGACAACGCGATCAGCGGCAGATAGCCGTTGTAGGAGGTGTTCTGTGCGCAGATCTGCCGCGCCAGCCGGGCGCGGACGTGCTCGACCATGGTCGCGGGATTGCGCGAGAAGGCGAGCGAGTCGGCAATGCCTTCGAGGATGGTCGAGAGGTCGCGGATCGAGATGCGCTCGGCGAGCAGCAGCTGGAGCACGCGCTGGATGCCGGAGACCGTGACCTGGCTGGGCACGATGTCCTTGACCAGTTCGCTCTGCTCCTTCGGCAGTTCCTTGAGCAGCTTCTGCACTTCGCCGTAGGACAACAGGTCCGACATATTGGCCTTGAGCAGCTCGGTGAGGTGGGTCGAGAGTACGGTCGCGGCGTCGACAACGGTGTAGCCCTTGAGCGAGGCCTCTTCCTTGAGGCTAGCGTCGACCCAGGTCGCGGGCAGGCCGAAGGTTGGTTCGGTGGTGTGGATGCCCGGCACCTGCACCTGGCTGCCGCCGGGATCCATGACCATGAACTGGTTCGGCCAGATCTTGCCGGTGCCGGCGTCGACCTCTTTGATCTTGATGATGTAGGTGTTGGCTTCGAGCTGGACGTTGTCGAGGATGCGCACCGCCGGCATCACAAAACCCATCTCAATCGCGAGCGAGCGGCGCAGCGCCTTGATCTGCTCGGTAAGACGGTCGGTGCCGTCGGGACCGTTGACCAGCGGCAAGAGCGCATAGCCGAGTTCGATCTTGAGGTCGTCGATCTTGAGCGCCGCCGAAATCGACTCTTCGGCCGCGGCAGCGCCCGGTGCTCCGGGTGTACCGGCAGCGGGCGCGGCTTTGGCGGCTTCCTCGGCCTTGACGGCGGTGCGTTTGTGGATGCGCGCCTGCCAGGCGAGCGCGCCGGCGCCGGCGCCGAGCGCGAGGAAGGGGATGGTCGGAATGCCCGGGAGTGCCGCCAGCACCAGCATGACCGCCGAAGACATTGCCAGCGCCTGCGGATAGCCCGAGAACTGCTTCATCAGCGCCTTGTCGGCGGCGCCGGAGACGCCGGCCTTGGAAACGAGCAGGCCGGCCGCCGTCGAGACAATCAGCGCCGGCACCTGGGTGACGAGGCCGTCGCCGACCGTCAGCAGCGTGTAGCTGCGCCCCGCATCGGCAAAGGACAGGCCCTGCTGCGCGACGCCGATGATCATGCCGCCGACGATGTTGATGAAGACGATTAACAGGCCCGCGATGGCGTCGCCGCGAACGAATTTCGAGGCGCCGTCCATGGCGCCGAAGAAGCCGCTTTCGTCCTCCAGCGCCTTGCGGCGCTCTTTGGCGACCTTCTCGTCGATCAGGCCGGCGGAAAGGTCTGCGTCGATCGCCATCTGCTTGCCGGGCATGGCGTCGAGGTGGAAGCGGGCGGCGACTTCGGCGATGCGGCCCGAACCCTTGGTGATGACGACGAAGTTGACGATGATCAGGATGGCGAAGACGATGATACCGATGACGAAATTACCGCCCATCACGAAGCTGCCGAAGGCCTCGATGACGTGACCGGCGGCGTCCGTGCCCTCGTGCCCGTGCGACAGGATCAGGCGTGTCGAGGCCATGTTGAGCGACAGCCGCAACATGGTCGAGATGAGGAGGATGGTCGGAAAGGCAGAGAATTCCAACGGCGCCTGGATGAACAGCGACGTCATCAGGATCAGGATCGAGAGCGTGATCGAGATCGCCAGGAACAGGTCCAGTACGATCGCTGGAAGCGGCAGGATCAGCACCACCAGGATGGTGAGAATGCCGAGCGCGAGCGCGATGTCGCCGCGCTTGAGGATGTTGCCGATCTCGGTGAGGGAAGGGAGGCCGGGCTTCGAACCGCCTACGCCCTGTCCCGCGGTGACGTCGACCATGGTAGCTGCCTCCCCGCGCGATTGCCGCCCGCGCGCCCCAAACGTCTGCGCGGCGGCCGATGGGCCGCCGTTCCGAAAGTGAGGCACCGCACTGGCGTCCACGGGGGCTCCCGTTCTACGCGGCTGACGACACTCGACTCCACCCGGCAATTTTTGCCCGGTGTATGGTTAGCAAAGGGTTAACGGAGGGTGCGGCAGGAGGGTCAGATCCGGGGTGTTTCCGGCCCAAATGGTGTCATTCGGGGCGGCTCGAAGAGCAACGCCGGCATCTCGAGCTCGTGGGGCGGAATGAACCCGAATGACAACGGAGGGCTTTAGTGCAGTGCACAGCGCATGCCTAACATCGCGCCAACGTGGTTGACCAAAAGACCGGCAGCGGAGAGTTTGCTGCCGTGCACGCGCCAAATCATCCAGAACAGAGACCGGCCTCCTTCACCCCTGATTCCCGTCAGGCTTGGGTGCGGCTTGTCATTGCGCTTCTGATCGGCTCGATCGGCGCTGTCGGCATGTGGGCGGTCGTGGTGGTGATTCCCGTGGTGCAGGCCGAATTCGGCGCCACGCGCGGCGCAGTGTCGCTGGCCTTCACTCTCATGATGTTCGGCTTCGGCCTCGGCGGCGTGATCGCCGGCAAGATCACCGACAGGTTCGGCATCGTGCTGGCGATGGCGATCAGCATCGCCTTCATTGGCGTCGCCAATGTGCTGGCTGGACTCTCGACACAACTCTGGCAATTCGTCGCAGCCTACTTCCTGATCGGTCTCGGCACCTCGGCGACCTTCGCGCCGTTGATGGCGGAGGCCTCGCACTGGTTCGAGCGCTATCGCGGGCTTGCCGTGACCATCGTCGCGAGCGGCAATTACGTCGCCGGCACAATGTGGCCGCCGATCGTGAGTTGGGGCATGCAGACCGCGGGCTGGCGCACGACCCATATCGGCATCGGCATCGTTTGCGCCATCCTGATGACAGTCCTGGTGCTGGTCCTGCGCATGCAGATGGGCGACGACAAGGTCCGAGACCACGCCAACGCACCGCCGCCGCGGGTCGATCTCAAGGTCTCGACCAACACGCTGACCGTGCTGCTCTCGATCGCCAGCATAGCTTGCTGTGTCGCCATGGCGATGCCGCAGGTCCACATCGTCGCCTATTGCGGCGATCTCGGTTATGGTGTGGCGCGCGGCGCCGAGATGTTGTCCCTGATGATGGCCTGCGGCATCGTCAGCCGCATCGGTTCCGGCTACCTCGCCGACAAGATCGGCGGCATCCCCACGCTGCTGGTCGGGGCATTGGCGCAAGGCTTCGCGCTGGTCTTCTATCTGTTCTTCGACGGCCTCACCTCGCTCTATCTCATCTCGGCGATGTTCGGCCTGTTCCAGGGCGGCATCGTGCCGAGCTACGCCATCATCGTGCGCGAGGCGATGCCGGCGAGCGAAGCCGCAACGCGCGTCGGAATCGTCGTTTTCGCCTCAGTGTTCGGCATGTCCTTCGGCGGCTGGGTGTCGGGCGTCATCTTCGATGCGACCGGTTCCTACGCTGCGGCGTTCGCCAACGGCATTGCCTGGAATGCCGTCAATGTCGGCATCGTCCTGACGCTGCTGATCCGTTCGCGGATGAAGGTCGTGAAGGCGGGTCCGGAATACGCCGCCTGAGCGCGACGGAATTCGATACGGGTCGTCTGCTCTTCAGCTATCGTCACTGCTTCGCTACGCTCGCAACGATCGAGTGTGTTGCTCCGACGCTTCACGGCGGCGCCGATCCTGACATATCCGCGCGCGGCTACCGCTTCCGCTTTGTGGCCGGTTTCGCGGGCCTGGCAGCGCGCGCCTTGGCTTTCGTGACGGGCTGTACGCGCAGCCCGTCGACGAACACGTCGAGCATGCGCAGCACCGACGATTGCCAGCCGGGCTGATCGTGCATGTAGCACATGCCGACCAGGGCCCTGAGCAAGTCCTGCGGACTGATATCGCCGCGCATCTGGCCGGCTCCGACGGCGCGGTCGAGCAGCGAGCCGATCGCCTTGGTCAGCCGGTCCATCGAGAACGCGGCGAGTTCCGAAGAGCTCTGGAACGTCAGCGCCAGCGCGGCCGACATGCCCTTTTTTGTGGCGACGAATTCGACGTTGGAGCGCAGCCAGCGCCGCAGCGCATCGACCGGATCTTTTACGTTCTTCAACTGTTCGGCGAGCTCGCCGAGCTGCTCGACCTCGCGCCGATACACCGCCTCGAACAAATCCTCGCGCGTCGGGAAATGACGATAGAGCGTGCCGATGCCGACGCCCGCGCGTTTTGCCACCGCCTCCAGGCTCGCCTCCGGACCGCCGGCGTTGAACACGGTCTTCGCAGCCTCGAGCACGCGCTCGCGGTTGCGCACGGCATCAGCGCGCGGCTTTCGGGTCTGGTCGGCCTGGTCGTCCATGCCGACAATGTAGATCACGAATTGGTTAGATTGAACCCTCGCAGGGCCGCACCGCGTTGTTTGCGCACGGGCTTTTGACGGATTCCAATATTTTGCCGGCGGCCCTTGTTAAGCGGAGGGTACCTCCGTATCTTCGCTGAACGTCGGCCCGGATCGTGTTCGGGCGGCGCGAAAATCGACGGCGGCCACAGCGGTGGCGCGCCGCGCGATCACTCATGTCCATATCTGATCGGAGCCTCGTATGAACCACTCCATCAGCCTCACCGTGAACGGTGCGCGGCGCGAATTCGTCCTCGACGATCCGCGCGTCACGCTGCTCGATCTCCTGCGTGAGCGCCTCCATCTGACCGGAACCAAGAAGGGATGCGACCGCGGCCAGTGCGGCGCCTGCACCATTCTCGTCGACGGCAAGCGTATCAACTCCTGCCTTGCGCTCGCCATCAGCCATGACGGCGCCGATATCCTCACCATCGAAGGTGTTGCGCGTGGCGACCAGCTTCATCCGGTGCAGGCCGCCTTCATCGCCCATGATGGATTTCAGTGCGGCTTCTGCACACCCGGCCAGATCATGAGCGCCATCGGCATGATGCGCGAAGGTCAGGCGGGTGATGACCCCGAGCGCATCCGTGAATGCATGAGCGGCAATCTGTGCCGCTGCGGCGCCTATGCCGGCATCGTCGATGCCGTGCTCGAGGCGCAGGCCGGCATGGACGAATTCAATCAGAGGCGCTCCGCATGAAACCATTTGATTATGTCAGGCCGGCCACGGTCGCCGAGGCCGTTGCCGCCGCCGCCCGGCCGGGCGCGACCTATCTCGCTGCCGGCACCAACCTGCTCGATCTGATGAAGGGCGGCGTCAGCCGGCCGGATCGCCTGGTCGATGTCACGCATCTCGATGGGCTCGATCAGATCGAGCATCTCGCTGATGGGGCATTGCGTATCGGCGCGCTGGTGAGCAACGCCGATCTTGCGCACGACGTGGCCTTCGCGAAGTCCTATCCAGTCGTCGCTGAAGCGTTGCTCTCCGGCGCTTCCGCACAATTGCGCAATGCCGCGACCGTCGGCGGCAATCTGCTGCAACGGACGCGCTGCGCGTATTTCTATGACACCGCCAGCCGTTGCAACAAGCGCGAGGCCGGCAGTGGCTGCGATGCCCGCGGCGGCGAGAACCGCACGCACGCCGTGCTCGGCTGGAGCGAGAACTGCATCGCCACGCATCCGTCCGACTTCTGCGTGCCGCTGGTTGCGCTCGACGCCATCGTCGAGATCGAGGGCAGGAGCGGCCGGCGCGAGATCGCGCTCAACGAACTGCATCGCCTGCCGGGCGATACGCCCGAGCGTGACTCGGCGCTCGAGCCCGGCGACCTGATCGTGGCAGTGCGCCTGTCGCCGGCGGCGCGCGACTTTGCCGCGCATGCGCGCTATCTCAAGGTTCGCGAACGCACGTCTTACGCTTTCGCCGTAGTATCCGCTGCGGCTGCGTTGCAGATCGAGAACGGCAAGATCACGCAGGCGCGGCTTGCGCTCGGCGGCGTCGCCGCAAAACCCTGGCGTGCCCGTGCCGCGGAAGATGTGCTCAAGGACGTCGTGCCCACGGCAGATGCTTTCCAGGAAGCCGCCTGGCGCGCGCTCACGGATGCAAAGCCGTCCGGCGACAACGCCTTCAAGATCGAGCTCGCGCGCCGCATCGTCGTGCGCGCGCTGACCCTCGCCGCCGCCGGTACGCCCGCGCGCCTGCCGGCGCTGCCGGCCTCGCCCTTTGCCTCGACGTCCGGAGCCATTCATGCCTGAGCTCAACCTGACCAGCGCGCCCGCCTATCTGCGCCACGGTTCGAATATCGGTCAGCCGCTGACCCGTCGCGACGGCATCCTCAAGGTGAAGGGGCAGGCGACGTATGCTGCCGACAATCATCCGCCGGGCATGCTGTTTGCGGTGATGGCGGTCTCCGGCATCGCGCGCGGCCGCGTAACCTCGCTCGATGTCGCCGCGGCCAAGCGTCATCCCGGCGTCGTCGACGTCATGACGCCCGACCACAAGCCGCCGCTCGCGATCGACCCCGAGATCAAGACCAATCCGTTCGTGTTCCGGATGGAGGTGCTGCAGAGCAATGAGGTCCGCTACGCCAATCAGCCGATCGCCGTCGTGATCGCCGAGACGCTGGAGGCGGCGACGGAAGGTGGGGTGCTGCTGGCGCCGCGTTACGAGACGCTGCCTGCACTCATCGGCCTCGATGCCGGCGAGAGCTTCGTGCCGCCGGTGGTCGGTGTCGGCAACCCGACGGAAAATCATCGCGGCGATGTCGAGGCGGGCCTTGCCTCGGCCGAGAAGCATATCGATGCGATCTATGAGACGCCGCCGCAATATCACAACGCCATGGAGCCACATGCGATCGTCGCCGCCTGGGACGGCGACAGTCTGCAGATCGACATGCCGACCCAGGGTCTCATGCTGTCGCTTGCGCGCGTTGCCGAATTGTTCGGTATCGCGCACGACAAGATCCACATCCGCAGCCCCTTCCTCGGTGGTGGGTTCGGCTCGAAGGGACTCATGGGCGGTCCTCCGGTCCTCGGCATCATGGCCGCAAAGCTGGTCGGCAAGCCCGTCAAGCTCGTGCTGCGCCGTGAGCAGATGTATGGCCCGGTTGGCCATCGCGCGCCGACGCGCCAGCGACTGCGCATGGGCGCGGACAGCGAAGGACGTCTCACCGCGATCGATCATCACGCCAGGACCGTGTCGAGCACGTTCGACGATTTCTACGAACCTGCGGCCGACGCCTCGCACACGCTCTATGCGGCGCCGGCGATCCGGACCTCGCACGATGCCGTGCGCGTCAACACCGGCACGCCGCTGTTCATGCGCGCGCCCGGCGAAGCGACCGGCTCGATTGCACTTGAAAGCGCGATCGACGAGCTGGCCTGGGCCTGCAGCATCGATCCGCTGGCCTTCCGCCTCAAGAACTACGCCGAGGTCGAGCCGATCACGGGAAGACCTTTCTCCTCGAAGGCGCTGCGCGCCTGCTATGAACAGGGCGCGGCACGCTTCGGCTGGGCGAAGCGTTCGCTGCAGCCGCGGCACATGCGCGACGCTGCCGGCCTTCTGGTCGGCTGGGGCATGGGCACCGCGACCTTCCCGGCGCTGATGTTCCAGGCCGAAGCCCGCGCGGCGATCCGCCGCGATGGTAGCGGCGCGATGGAGATCGGCGCGCACGACATGGGGCAGGGCGCCTGGACGGCGCTCGCCCAGATCGCGGCCGACGCCGTCGGTCTCGATATCGACCGCGTCGCGTTCAAGGCAGGTACATCCGACCTGCCCGATGCCGGCATTGCCGGCGGCTCGGCACACACGGCGACCGCCGGTGCGGCGATCCACAGTGCGGGTGCGGCCGTCATTGCCAAGCTTGCCGATCTCGCAACCGGTGACGAGCGGTCGCCGTTGTTCGGCGCCGGCAATGCCGGCGTGATTGCGCGCGACGGCAGGTTGATCCGGCGCGACGACGAAAGCCGCAGTGAGAGCTATGCCGAGATTCTCGCGCGTGCCGGCGTTGCTGAGGTCGAAGCCCGCGGCACCAGCGCGCCGAACCCTGCTGCGATGGAAGAGTATGCGATGCATGCCCACGGCGCGGTGTTCGCCGAGGTGAAGGTCGATCCCGAGCTCGGCCAGATCCGTGTCACGCGCATGGTCGGCGCGTTCGCTGCAGGGCGCATCGTCAATCCGCATCTGGTGAAGAGCCAGCTCTTCGGTGGCATGATCTGGGGCATGTCCTTCGCGCTGCACGAGGAAGCCATTACCGACCGCCGCAGTGGGCGGATCATGAATGCCAATCTCGGCGAGTACCACATCCCGGTGAACGCAGACGTGCCGCCGCTCGACGTGATCACGGTCGAGGAGCACGATCCGCATGTCAATGCGCTCGGCATCAAGGGGGTCGGCGAGATCGGCATCACTGGCAGCGCCGGCGCAGTTGCCAACGCGGTCTGGCACGCGACCGGCGTGCGTGTCCGTCGCTTCCCGATCCGGATCGAGGAATTTTTGAAATAGCTCTGATGCTCATCACGCTGCCGCATGCTGCGGCAGCATCATGCCCTGCGTCCGGCGGGCCGCTGCAGCATAGTCGCGCTAGATACAGCGGCCTCGCATATAGATTGACGCCTTCGCCGGTCGAGTGCGACTAGCGGATAAAGCCAGGAAGGTTGTCGATGTCAGGCGAGGGGCGGGCAGGAAAAAGCCTTGCGGTCGAGGAGTTGTCGAGCCTCCGCTTGCACTTCTCCTCGTCCTCGTTCTCCTTGCCGGTGCGCTTCTTTGCAAAGACGTCATCGAGCCGGTTGACGATCAGCATGGCGTGATCGCGTTCCAACGTGTCCGGGTTCTTGCGTTGCTCGTCGGAGCGAAAGGTGCCGTCGGCGATCTTGCCGTTCATGTCGTAGTTGCAGCCCGCCTTCCAGTCACCCTGATCCCACTTCCAGCCCTGCGCCTTCAGGCGACCATCCTTGTCGACGGTGATCTTGATGATGGCGTTGTAAGCCAGCCAGACACCCGCAAGACCCGTGCGCTTGTCGTCGAAGCCCTCGAGCAGTGCGATGCGCTCGCGCTGGAGGCCATCGACGTGGTCGCGCGCGTTGGCCGTGAAATGCATCTGCGCCGTCTGTTTCTCCCAGGCCGGATGCAGGAATTCGGGATAGTCTCGTGCCTGGGCACCGACCCAGTTGCGCTGGTCTTCCGTCAGCGCGCGCCGGGTCGCATCGTCGAGCCTCGGGAGCAGTGCCTTCCAGGCGCGATTCAGCCGCCTGTCATTTTCAGCGAGGTCGGGGTCGGCGCAGATTTCTTCGTCGGTCGCGGTATTCGCGCGCAGGCAGTCGAAGGTCGGCATCACGAAGCTGGTGTCGCTTTTGTCGGCCGTAT
>JAEWFG010000424.1 GCA_023388935.1 Pseudomonadota bacterium
GCGATGGACCGGGTGAGGCAGGCGGCCACGGACGCGGCTCAGGCAGCCAAAGAGAAAGTGAGACCGTCATATTAAGTTAGACGTCTTCGCGCCGGTCCACGATATCGTTCGCCGAAAACAAAGCGCGCGCGCGAGCCCTTTTTTCGCTGGAATTCGTCCTTATGAGTTCGCCTTTCTCTCGTCGAAGCCCTTTGCGTCTCTCCGCCATGACCATGCTTGCCGCGAGCGTCGCAAAGTCTTAGCTGGCGCAGGTTGGCCCGTCGATCGCGGAGCGGCGAGGAGGGGGCAGGTTTCCGGGACAGCCAGTCGAACGAAGCCATCGAAGCGGACTTCAACGGGCCGCTACCTTTTAACGAGCGCATGGGCTTCGCCGTTGTTGCTCTCGGTCGACTTCGATCGAGTAGATCCTGTCGGCTTTCGCACGACGAAAAGTGCAAGATCGCCACACTAGTTTCGGGGAGCGCCGGGTGCGGTTGCCCGTCAGCCTTTACCACGTCACAGCGAAATACTCGAACTCCGCATCCGCGATAGCGGCGCGATGCGCGTTTCGTAGTGTCCGGCCGGCCACTGTTGGAAAGTCGTTAAGGCGCCGCGGTCCTCGCTGTACTTGAGAACGACCGTCGGCACCGCGACGCAGGAGAATTGTCCGGACTAAGGTCGCGCGGGCGAACGCGGTGCGCAGGAGCCGTCGCTAAACCGGGGCAAAATAGGAACCTCCTCTGGCTCAGCATGTTGTGCAGTGCCACCACTGGAGGACGATATGAATAGAACGTTATTGTTATTGCTGACGGCTGCTTCGCTTCTTGCCGGTCCGTCGTTTGCGCAAAATCCACCTGCGGCCGATCGGCCGAACAACAACGCCGTCAACTCTTCAGGCCAGAACAATTCGGACAAGCCGGTGTCGGGCGCCAACAGTTTTACCGAGGGCCAGGCCAAATCGAAGATCGAGCAAGCGGGCTACACCAACGTCACTTCTCTGAAGAAGGACGACAACGGCGTGTGGCGCGGAAAAGCCAGCAAAGGCGGCTCCTCGACCGATGTCAGCCTGGACTTCCAGGGCAACGTGAACGCGGCCAAGTAGCCGAGCGCGCAGCAGCGAAAATAGAGAAGGATTCAATATGACAGTCACGATCTCACGTCTCTACGACAATTATGCCGACGCGCAACGGGCGGTGACGAGCCTGGAGGCGGCGGGCGTGCCGCATTCGGATTTGAGCATCGTCGCCAACAATTCCGATAACTGGTACGGCACCGACAAAAAGGTCGATCGGGATCGCGACGGCGTCGACGATCGAGCCGAAGGCGCGGCTACCGGAGCGGGAGTCGGCGCGGGTCTCGGCGGAGCCGCCGGTCTGCTCGCGGGCCTGGGTCTCCTCGCCATCCCCGGCCTAGGTCCGGTCGTCGCGGCCGGATGGCTTGCGTCGACCGCTCTCGGGGCGACTGCCGGCGCTGCCACGGGCGGGGTCGTCGGCGCACTGACGCAGGCCGGCGTCTCCGAGGAGGAGGCACCCCTATATGCCGAGGGCGTGAGACGTGGGGGTACGCTGGTTTCGGCTCGCGTGCCGGATGCGGATCGGGCGCGATACGAAGCGATCCTGAATCAGTCTGCCGTCAACCTGCGCGACCGCAGCGCGGCCTGGCAGAAGACCGGCTGGAAGAGCTTCGATCCCGCCGCTCAGCCTTACGGCGCGGAAGAGGTGCGCCGGGAGCGCCAACTTTACGGCACTGGCGTGCGCTGATTTTCGGCGGTCCGCTCAGGCGGGCCGCTCATTTCTCGGAGGCGATAGTCCATGGAATCAAGGAGTCGAAAATGAGCCGCGGAATGCCATCAATGACCGCCCTTTTGGGTTTGCTTGCGATCGCCGGCTACCAAAATAGAGACAAACTAGCCGACATGTTTCGCAACGCCACCTCAAGTCAACCGGCGAGCGGTGCGCCCGATGCCTTGAGCGGGATGCTCGGGAATTTCGGCGGTCTGTTGGGCGCGGGCGGCGTGGGCTCGCTCCTAAACGGCGGCATCGGCGAGCTACTTGAGCACTTCAAGCAGAACGGCCAGGGTGATGCGGCTCAATCTTGGATCGATCAAGGCCCGAACCGAGAAGTGAGCCCACCTGAACTTAAGCAGGCCATCGGACCAGATGTTCTACAGAAATTGGAGCAGCAGACCGGCCTGTCGCAGCAAGAAATTATTGAGAGATTGTCCCGCGAGCTTCCCGCTGCCATTGACAAGTATACTCCCGACGGGCGTCTTCCGGTCGCGGGGTAGACATCGCAGCCTTTAGGAGGAAGACATGAGCATCATTTGGACGATCATCATCGGCTTTGTCGCAGGCGTCATTGCGAAGTCCATTATGCCCGGCGACAACGAGCCGTCGGGATTTATCCTGACGGCGATCTTGGGGATCGTGGGGGCGTTTGTGGCGACGTATCTCGGTCAGGCTCTCGGCTGGTATCGGCCCGGCGAAGGCGCTGGTCTGATCGGCGCCATCGTCGGCGCTATCATCGTGCTGTTTGTGTACGGTCTGATCGCCGGTCGAAGCCGTCGGGCCATCTAGCCCGCTCCAACTTTGCCGATCTGCAAAGGCCCCAACGCAAAGGTCCGAAGTCGAGTGGCTATACACCGAGGCGTAGCACCTACGGCTCAATACAGGCCTCAGGGCATAGGTTCCTATAACATAGGATAAGTGCGTTTTTCTTTTGAACGGCACCTAACTTATGATGAGGAAATGTCGGAAGCTCTCCTCCTAATCTTGGCCAACCCAGATTGGACTGGCCATGATACGCAGACGCCGAATCAAACAGACGACACCTTTCCAAGAGCGCCTGGCGAACTTTGCAAAAGACGCTCGTGAACGCGCGAAATCGATGCCTCCCGGCAAGGCCCGTGACATGCTTCTTAGGCAGGCGCGTCAAGCGGACACGGGGGCCCATATTGACGAATGGTTGTCGTCGCCCGAATTGCGGCCGCCGAAATAGGCTTGGGCCTAGGATCCATTGCAACAAACGACGCCTAGATCGATTGTGGCGATCATGGCGGAATCATTCGGCAACTCTTTCTCGATCGTTGAGGTCACCCCAGACGATACGTTGGCGGGAGAGCCCGCGACGGAGATTTGGATTGCGCTGGCTAAGCCGAGTCAGGCGCTGACATTGGTTCTCGCAGCCGTGCCTGAAGGATGGTCGGCCGAACTATTGAACGTGCAACTGACAGAAAAGCAGCAAAGGATGTGTTTCGGCATGGAATAAGGACCCCGTATTCGGGGTAATCGGCATCCAATCGGGACCCCGGGACAAGGGTCCACAGTGGCTTCCATCAAGTCATGGAAGCCGAGGTTGGGATGCTGGTGGTGGA
>JAEWFG010000390.1 GCA_023388935.1 Pseudomonadota bacterium
CTCGGTTTGCCAAGACATAGCGGCTCCATCTTCGCCCATTGGGCGTCAGTCAAAACGAATCGGTCCATCCCAAGCTTGAATCACAGCCAAGCCAGAATGAGAATCCTGAATCCCAACAGACCCTAGCGGGCGAGACAGCTAATGATCAGATTCGGCCTGCTGGGATGCGGGCGTATCGCCATGCGCCATTCCGATCTGCTCGGCGGCAAGCTCGTGCTCGGCACCGTGCGCGTGCGCTGGTGTCGCGATCAGGCCTATTACGACCAGGACAGCTGGCGAGGCACCTGGGCCTATGATGGGGGCGTGCTCACCAACCAGGCGAGCCACTATATCGATATGCTGGAATGGTTCTTCGGTGATGTCATTAGCGTTCATGCCCGCGCGACCACGGCCCTGGTGCGGATCGAGGCCGAGGACACGGCGGTCGCGACCTTGAAATTCAAAAACGGTGCACTCGGCCTCATCGAGGCGACCACCGCCACCCGGCCGAGCGACCTCGAAGGCTCGCTCTCCATTCTTGGCGAAATGGGGGTCGTCGAAATTGCGGGCCTTGCGGTCAACCAGATCCGACATTGGCGTTTCGTCGACGAACTGCCGTCGGACAAGGATGTGATCGAGAAATTTTCGGTTACCCCGCCGAATGTCTATGGCTTCGGTCATCAAGCCTATTACCAGCACGTCGTTGATTGCCTGATGAACCAGCGCGCTGCGCTGGTCGACGGCCTCAAGGGCCGCAAGAGCCTGGAACTGATCTCGGCACTCTATGAATCGATCGAGACCGGGCAGGAGGTGGCGCTTCGCTTCACGCCGCGCCTGGGCCAGTTGGGTGTCGTACCGTGAACGGGCCGAAGCGGCGTCAGATCGACATCTGCGACGCCGAATTGGCGCCGGCGTGAAGGTGGTAGAGTGGGCGAACCGGCCGCCGCGACTGCCGAGGCTGACGAGGGTCCTGGTCTTTAGAGCCTGAACGAAATCTATATGATATTCGGCAGACAGATCAGCCTGCCGCCCAAATGTAGTAGGAATGCCGGAAATGCAGAAGCGTCGTCCAGTGATGCTTGTAGTGTTGGATGGATGGGGTTGGCGAGAAGGCGCGACCGACAACGCGGTCCGTCTCGCGCGAACCCCTACCTTCGACCGTCTGTGGGTTACCTGCCCTCATGTCCTCGTGCGTGCGTCCGGTGGCGATGTAGGTCTGCCGCAGGGGCAGATGGGCAATTCCGAGGTCGGCCATCTCAATATCGGCGCCGGTCGCGTTGTGATGCAGGATCTGCCGCGCATCAGCAATGCGATCGCCGACGGCGAGATCAAAAGATCGCCGGCGCTGCTCGGCTTGATCGAGCGGATGCGCCAGGGCGGTGGTACCTGCCATCTGATGGGTCTGGTCTCGCCGGGCGGCGTGCATTCGCATCAAGATCACGCCGCAGCACTTGCAGAGATGCTTGCAGAAGCCGGCATAGCGACGGCTGTACATGTCTTTACGGATGGTCGCGACACGCCGCCGCGATCGGCCAGCGAGGATATTGCGCGGTTGAGGGCCGTGTTGCCGCGGTCGATTCCGATCGCGACGGTGTGCGGTCGCTACTACGCCATGGATCGCGACAATCGCTGGGACCGTGTAGCGAAAGCGTACGCTGCAATCCAGGACGCCGAAGGGCCGCGCTTCCCCGATGCACTTGCGGTGATTGCCGATGCGTATGCGCACGATATCGGCGACGAGTTTGTGCTTCCGGCGGTGGTCGGCGATTATCACGGCATGCGGGACGGGGACGGCCTCCTGTGCTTCAACTTTCGCGCCGACCGGGTGCGCGAAATTCTCGGCGCTCTGCTGGATCCAGCCTTTGCTGGCTTTCCACGGCAGCGCCGGGTGAACGTCGCTGCTGCGGTCGGCATGACGCAGTACAGCGAGACGCTGGATGCCCTCATGCACGCGATCTTGGTGCCGCAGGCGCTGCCGAATATCTTGGGCGAGGTCGTGGCCGCTGCGGGCCGGACGCAATTGCGCATCGCCGAGACGGAAAAGTATCCGCACGTCACCTATTTCCTGAACGGCGGCGAGGAGGCGCAGTATCCTGGCGAGGATCGGATCATGGTGCCATCTCCCAAGGTTGCGACGTACGACCTGCAGCCTGAGATGTCGGCTCTTGAAGTAACCAACAGGGCAGTGGATGCCATCCAATCGGGCAAATACGATCTAATTGTATTGAACTATGCCAACCCCGACATGGTCGGCCACACGGGCAATTTGGCGGCCGCGATCAAGGCTGTCGAGACAGTCGACACGCAACTCGGTCGGATCGCAGGAGCTATCGGAAAAGCTGGTGGTGCCTTGCTTGTCACGTCCGACCACGGCAATTGCGAGATGATGCGCGATCCGGAAACAGGTGGTCCACACACCTCTCACACCACGAACCCGGTGCCCTTGCTGCTAATGGATGGCGGCAACGTATCGCTGGCGGAAGGGCGGTTGGCGGATATCGCGCCCACTGTGCTGGAGCTCATGGGCTTGCCGAAGCCAGTGGAAATGACTGGCGCCTCGCTCCTGCGGCCGGCCAGCTGACAGCGCTGCAGCCAGCCCCTGTTGAGGTCGGGGTCACTCGCGTCATTTTTGCCCCGTTTGCCGGATGTCTGCTTATCCCCTGACAGCGGCGGAATAGCAGACATCCCCAACCGCTCTGAGCTCGGGCTGGTGTGCCGCACGGCGCGAACTGCCGCCCGAGGTGTGTGCACGATTTCGAACCTCCCATGACAAAAGGGCGATGGAGCAACTTTTCGACAGAGCAAATTCATTCGGCTTCCGGTAGAGTCGCGCCCATTCGATGCTCGGCTATGCCTGTTTTCTCGGCCTTGGAGAGAATGGGTTGGACTCGCCGAACAGTGAGCGCGGTGGGTGCGGAGGCGGGCGAGGCCTATGCAGTCCGGGACAACACGAAGCTGCGGAAGTTGCACGGCCTGCTGTGACGGATGGCTGCAGATTGAAGTGCGTGGCCATCGCATTCGCCCGGGTAGCCCATGCCCGTTTTGCATCGATCATGGCTGCTCAATCTATGCAGAGCGCCCCTTAAATCCTTGTCGTGAGTTCATCTGTGGCTGGCTCGCGGATTCGAGTCCGCTGCCGGATTGGATGCGGCCGGACAAGTCCCACATGATCATGCTTCCGGCGAACTTCACCTGGCGCGGATTGCCGGTCGACGTGCTGGTCCCGGTCGGCACGCGGGTGAAGCAGAAGGCCCTGGACTGGCTGATGCAGTTCAGTTCTGCCAACAGGCGATTGCTGCTCTATCAGGCCGATGGGGAGTGGTTCGCTTTCGGTCCGCCAGCATTTCAGGCGGAGATGTCTGAGCGGATCAGCCGCGGCGAGACTTTGTGGGCGGAGTGACCGGTCAAGTCATCAGGGACCGTTCTTGATCCTGGTCGACATCCCTATCGATGCACCGGCCGCGCGACACTTTATCGCAGTGCGACATTTTGTCTCATTTTTGTAACAGGTTGCCAAAATTTAACTTGACGCGCCCGGACCAGCTTCTTTTGGCATTTGGCATGCCGTAGCGTCCCGCGTGTCGGATCGAATCCGATCAAAAAGGTGGGGTGACGCTATGAAAGGGAAGCTTCTTTCCGGCACTGCCTGTGCCGCGCTCTGTCTGTTCTCATTTGGCGGTGTGGCACGATCGGCGACGCTCGACGATGTGTTGGCGCGCCTCGACAAGATCGAAAAAGAGAATGCCGAGTTGAAGGCGAAGGTGCGTTCGCTATCGGCAGCAAGGCCGGTAGCGGTTGCGCCCGCCGCGGCTGCGCCCGCCCCGACCGATCCAAGCAAATTCAAGGGCAACCCGGTCCTGCACGCCGCGGTTGCAACTTCGCCGGCACCTCCGCCCGGCCCGACGATTGCCGGCATGCCGGTGAAGGCGGGTCCGCTTGCGCCTTTGATCGACAACACGACGGTCACGCTTTACGGCTCGATCGATGTGTCCGGCGACATCTTCAATCCGTCGGTTTTCGATCAGGGAACGAAGCTCGGCATCTCCAGCAACATCTCCAGTTTCGGTGTTCGCGTCAGGCACAATCTTTCACCGTACGGCTGGGACGGCTGGGCGGCCGTGGCGCAACTCGAATCCCAGGTCGACATTGCGGCAGCTCCGACCGAACGCGCGGCGTTCGGGACCCGCGACAGCTATTTGGGTGTCGAGGGACCATGGGGCTCGATCAAGGCCGGCAAGAGCGACACCCCCTACAAGCGTGCCACCAACGCCTGGGACCCCTTCACCCGGACGGTCGCTGACTATAATTCGATCATGGGAAATACGGGTGGCGACAACCGTGCCGAGTTCGATTGGCGCATGAACCACGCCGTCTGGTACGAATCGCCAATCTGGTTTGGCCTTCAGTTCAGTGCGTTGTTCTCGCCCGGCCAGAACTACGCCCAGGACAACAGCGATTTCTCTTACGGCGATTACTTCCAATGCAACGGCGCGTCGACGCGGGGCAGCGGCAGCAATTTTCCGGGAACTGGCGGCGCGGGCCCCGGCAACATCGGCGGTCAGAATTGCACCGATGGCTCGTACGGCAATGCTTACAGCGCAGCTCTGACCTACAAGAACGGTCCGTTCACCGCGATGGCGGCCTACGAACTGCATGAGCAGGTCAACCGCCGCGGCGACGACAATACCCAGTTCAATGCCACGGCTTTCGTACCAGGACCGATCATCCTGCCCGACGGCTCCATCGTCTCGACGGGAGTTCACAACGAATGGGCGGCCAAGATTGGTGGCGGCTATCGCTTCAACGATGGCATTGGTGATCTGCAGCTCTACGCCTACTATGAATGGATGCGTCGCGAGGTGCTGCCGTTTGAGCAGCCCTTCAACGAGCGGTCACGCGATGGCGTTTATGCCAGCTTGACGCAGTACATCGGAAAGCAATGGTCAGTCAGCGCGTCCTACGCGCACGCTTTCAACACGCCGGGCAATCCGGCCTGCTTGAGCGCCAACAATGCCACGGGTGGCGGGGCCTGCACGACCACCGGGTTTATTACCCAAACCGGTATGTATCAGGCGAACCTGTACAGCGACGCTGCCAGCCAATATTCGCTTGGCGTTCGCTATTACTTCAACGATTGGGCCAGCTGGTACGTTGTCGGAACCATGCTGACGCAGGGGCCGGGCGCGCACTACTGCCTGGGTGCGAGCGGCCACGGTTATCAGATCTGCTCACGCGATGCTGCCAACGATACGATCGGAGGCGCTACGATCAAGGCCGCGTCGACGGGCATGACGTTCAACTTCTGATCGTTCCAGAGACGAGAAAGGGAGCTTGGCAACGAGTCTCCCTTTTTCTTCTGATTGCGCGGCATCGCTTGCCGGAACCTCTCGATAGAGCTGCAAGAGTTGGAGGGACACGCAATGGATCTGCAAATGCCGCCAGCCATTGTGCAACTTGCGCAGGCCGAACAGCCACCCGAGGCTCCGGCGGAGCCGACGCCGATCAAGGTCGACGTCTCCAAATACGTCCCGGAATCGGCGACCGCCGTGACTATGATCGTCACGCTTGACCCGCCGTCAGGCCAGGCCCTCATCTATGCCGAAGGCCGCGAGAAGGATGCAACCTTGTTCAGGGGCCCACGCGCGATCGACGAGGTAAAACTTTCCGGTCCTACTGTCTATGTGAAGCTGTATGGAGCGACGTCTTTCAATATCCAATATACTAACTATCGGCAGCCCTATTGAACGCTGCGCGCTCGAGAGCGAACCACGCTGTGCAACGACAAAAGCCGCAGCAGCTATTGCAGGATGCCCTGGCCGCGCAACGAAGGGGCTCGCTGTCCGATGCAAAACGTCTCTATGCTTCGGTGCTGAAAATCGATCCCGCCAACGCTGCTGCCTGCGGCAATCTCGCCATCATCGCTGCGCAGGAGGGCGATGTTGCCGAGGCCGAACGGCTGTTCAGGCGACAAATCGCGCTGAAGCCGGATTATCCGGCCGGATACAACAATCTTGGACTGGTCCTGCAGCAACAAAATCATTTGACGGAAGCCATCGCCGCCCATCGGCAGGCCATCAAATGCAATCCGACTTACGCCGAGGCCTTTCTGGCTCTCGGCAACGCGCTCGAACGACAGCATGATCTCGATGGCGCAAAGCAGTCCTATCTGTCCGCCGTCGCGATAAGGCCGGACTATGCTGAAGCTCACAACAATCTCGGCGTGCTGTTTCAGGCGCTAGGCAGCACTGATGAAGCAGTGTCGGCCTATCGCAAGGCGGTCGCGGCCAGGCCCAATTATGCAGAAGCGGAGTTCAATCTCGGTGTGCTCCTGCAGCAGAGGGGGCATCTCCAGGCGGCGGAAGCCGCGTATCGGCGGGTGATCGCCATCAATCCCCGGCTTGCTGTCGCTCACAACAATCTCGGAACCGTTCTGAAGGACCTGGAGCAACTCGACGCGTCGGCCGCGGCGCTCGGCAGGGCGATCGGCCTGCGGCCGGATTACGCGGAGGCGCACTACAATTTGGCGACTGTGCTGCGCGAGCAGGGCAGGCTGGAAGGCGCTCTCAGCCACTATGGACGCGCGGTGGCGCTGCGCCCCGATTACGTCGATGCCGTCAGCAATGCCGGCATCATCCTTGGAGAACTCGGGCGCACGAGCGAGGCCATCGACCTCTATCGGAGGCTCGTTTCGGCGGCGCCAACGCGCGCGGATGTTTACAACAACATGGGGGCGGCCTTGCTGTCCGAGAGCCGCTGGCAGGAGGCGAGGGGCGCCTTTCAGCAGGCCCTGGCGCTCAGGGAAAATTTTCCCGAAGCTCTCTACAATCTCGGCAATGCCGCGCGCGAGCTCGGCGATCTCGCCGGAGCAATCGGCGCCTACGAGCACGCGTTACGGCTTCGACCTGACTACACTGAAGCGTACTGCCAGTTGATTTATCATCGCCGACAGGCCTGTGCGTGGGACAGTTTCGACGCAGATGACGCCGGGATGCTCGCGCTGGTCCGCCGAGGCGAACGCGTACCGCCGTTCTATCTGCTGACGACGAACGCCTCCGCGGCCGATCAACTGGTTGGCGCCCGGCAATGGGCGGCGCCGATCCAGCGGGATCGTGAGGCTGCGTTCGAATACTCTGCGATCAGGCGGAGCGGGCGGATTCGGCTGGGTTACCTGTCCGGCGATTTTCACCAGCACGCAACCGCGCATCTGATGGCGGAGCTCTTCGAGCGCCACGACCGCGGCCGTTTCGAAGTGGTCGGGTATTCCTACGGTCCTGACGATGGCAGCCCGATGCGCGCGCGGCTGGTTCGCGCTTTCGATCGCTTTGTCGACGTGCGTGCTTTTTCACATCGTCAGGCCGCGACCGCCATCCATGACGATGGCGTGGATATCCTGATCGATCTGAAAGGGTACACACATCAGGCCCGACCGGCGATCGCGGCGCAGCGGCCGGCACCCGTCCAGGTCAGTTATCTCGGCTTCCCCGCCAGCATGGGTGCAGATTTCATCGACTATCTCATGATCGACCCCTTTGTCGTGCCGGCCGACCAGCAACTGTTCTTTTCCGAGCAGCTTGTGCATCTTCCCGGATGCTATCAGGTGAACGACCGCAAGCGTGAAATCGCGGGACTCTCTTCTTCGCGGCAGGCATGCGGTCTGCCGGTCGACGGTTTTGTCTTTTGCAGCTTCAATAACAGCTACAAGATCTCGCCACGGGTTTTCGACGTCTGGATGCGCCTGCTCAAGGCAGTGCCCGGAAGCGCCTTGTGGCTCCTGCGGTCGCATGATCTGATGGAAGAAAATTTGAGTGTGGAAGCGGAAAGACGCGGCGTTGACCGGCGCCGGCTGGTGTTCGCTCCCATTCTGCCGCCAGCCGAACATCTTGCGCGTCTAGCCCACGCAGACCTGTTTCTGGACACCTCGCCGTGCAATGCCCATACGACTGCAAGCGATGCATTGTGGGCTGGCCTGCCGGTTCTGACATGCAGCTCCCGCACGTTCGCGGGCCGGGTTGCGGGCAGCCTGCTGCATGCAACGGGCGTCCCCGAACTGGTTACGCAGTCCCTGGAAGAGTACGAGCAACTTGCCTTCGAACTCGCGCACGATATGGATCGCTTGTCCATGCTGCGCGGCAGGCTGAAGAATGCGCGTACGGCGGGTTTGCTGTTCGACTTGCCGAAACTGACCAGCCACATCGAGGCTGCGTATGATCGCATGTGGCAAAATTGGCTTTCACGGCAGGCGCCGAGGGCGTTCTCGCTCGAAACCGGGTGATGTGTTAATCAAGGCAGAATGCCGGCACGCGCCGTGGTTCGGCTGCGGAGCCTCGGCGAGGGAGGACAGATGTCATGCTGCTTCGAACGACACTGATACTTTCTGGCGTCTTCCTGTTCGGGGCCGGAAGCGCTTCGGCCGACGCTCACAAGGTCCGACAGCACTACTACTATTACCCTCCCGACTATGTGGTGGTGATCCCGGACACCGGTCCTGTGAACCGGTTTGGTGGGCGCCTCGTCTATAATCCAGCTTCCAACATAGCCTGCGACACCCATTATCGCGCGACGCGCGCGCTGCCTTGTGACCAGCCGGTTTGGGTTTATGGCAGTCCTTGCGAAGTCGACCTCGGCCTTGGACGCTCCCGGCCTTGTAACTGACACTGGCCTTCGATTTTCGAGATGTCAGCATGAGCGCCGGCAATCCATCGGATCGCGCGCTTGCCGCAGCGATCGCGCATCACCAGGCAGGACGACTGGTCGAGGCGGAGCGTCTGTGTCGGACCGCCTGCGAGGCCGATCCCGGCAATGCACGAGCCTTTCATCTGCTCGGCGTCGTCATGCACCAGCAGCGGCGACCGGATGCCGCTGCGATGCTTGCGCGAGCAATTGCTCTGGAACCCGGTTCCGCCGAGGCGCACAACGACCGGGGCGTCATTCTCGCCGCCAATGCGCAGTTCTCGGACGCACTGTCGTGCTTCGGGCAGGCTTTGGCGCTTAAGCCGGCATATCTCGACGCGCGCAACAATCTCGCGCGGAGCCTGCGCTCCCTGGGGCGATTCAGGGAGGCAATCGGGCAATTCGAGGCCGTGCTGCAGGCCGCCCCTCGCTCTCCGGGCGCGCATTTCGAATTGGCCGCAGCGTGCGAGGCGGCGGGGCAGACGGCGCGCGCCGAGCAACATTATCGGCAGGCGAACGACCTGCATCCGCGCTTCTTCGAAGCCCGCCTGCATCTAGCGCGCGTGCTGCAGGCCCAAGCGCGTCCCCTCGAGGCCTTGGGCTATGCCGAACAGGCGGTGGCCTTGCGCGCAGACAGCGCCGGCGCGCGCAACAATCTGGGAAACGTCCTGCGCGCGCTGGGGCGATCACGACAGGCGATCGGGCAGTATGAAGCGGCGCTCAAGCTCGATCCCCAACTGGTGATGGCGCATTACAATTGCGGCCTCGTGTTGCGTGGCGAGGGGCGAATTGTGGAGGCGCGGGAGCATTTTGCGCGCGCTTTCGCGCTCGAGCCGCGAGCGCTCGAGGCGGAGTTCGCTCTTTGCATGTCCGAGCTTCCACCGCTCTACGCAGCCGCGTCCGAGATCGACGAACGACGTTCCGCCTATGCCAGGAGGCTTGCGCAGCTTGCCGCGGATGTGGAGAAGGCCGGCGTGCCGGCAAGGCTTGCGGAGGAGATCGGCTCGCAGCAGCCCTTTTATCTCGCCTACCAGGGGCGCAATGATCGTGACCTGCAGTCCGTCTACGGCACACTCGTTTGCAGGATCATGGCGGCCAGATATGACGAGCCGCAATTGCCCCAAGCGCCGGCGCCAGGGCAGCCGATCCGGATCGGCATCGTCAGCGGCTTCTTCAGGCAACACTCGAACTGGAAGATTCCGATCAAGGGCTGGCTCAAGATGCTCGATCGGAATCGTTTCCGTCTGTTCGCGTATCACACCTCCTCCGAGCGCGATGCGGAAACCGAGGTGGCGGCAAAACTATGCAGCCGCTTTGTGCAGGAGCCGTTGTCGCTCGACAGCTGGCGGCAGACGATTTTGGACGACGCGCCGCACGTCCTGCTCTATCCGGAGATCGGCATGGACAAGGTCTCCGCGCAGCTTGCGGCGCAACGGCTGGCGCCGGTGCAATGCTGCTCCTGGGGACACCCGGTCACGTCAGGCTTCCCAACCGTGGATTACTTCATCAGCAGCGATCTGATGGAACCGGAAAATGCCCAGGACCATTACTCCGAACACCTGGTGCGCCTGCCGAACCTGTCGATCTATTACGAGCCCCCAGACCCATCTGAAATCGATATTGACCGGGCGCAGCTGGGCTTGCAGTCCAATGCCGTGGTCTATTGGTGCTGCCAGTCGCTGCCGAAATATCTCCCGCAATTCGACCAGGTGTTTGCGCGTATCGCGGGTGAGGTCGGGGACTGCCAGTTCACCTTCATCGAGGCCGGCGCGGGCGAGGCGGTCACGGGCCTGTTTCGCGAAAGGCTGGATCGTGCTTTTGCCTCGCTGGGGCTGAAGGCAAGCGACCACTGCGTGTTTCTGCCAAGACTGCCGCCCGAGCGTTTTGCCGCTGCGATCGGCGAATGTGACATCGTCCTGGACAGTGTCGGCTGGTCAGGCTGCAACTCGATTCTGGAGAGCCTCGCGCACAACCTCCCCATCGTCACCTTCGCGGGCGAAATGATGCGCGGCCGCCATAGCGCGGCAATCCTTCAGATGATGGGTCTCCCGGAGACGATCGCGCGAACCCTGGACGGCTATGTGGAGATTGCGGTCAGCCTGGGTCGGGACGCGTCAAAGCGCGCCGCGCTGTCGTCGCAAGTTGCCGCCGGCAAGCATCGGCTTTACCGCGATCAGGACTGTATTGAAGCACTCGAGGCCTTTCTGGAGCGGGCGGTCCGTGGCGCCTTGAATCCTCCCGAGGCGCACTCCTAGAGCATGCTGTGTTTATACGGAAACATAACCTGAGTTTTTGAGGTAGTTTGCGCACTCTTCCTTTGAGAAGATGTCGAGGAGTTCGCCGACCTTGCGCCAGGTTGCTTCGACATCGCGCGTTTC
>JAEWFG010000024.1 GCA_023388935.1 Pseudomonadota bacterium
GCGACATGGCCCTTCAGCACGACGAACATGCCCGGCCCCGGCTTGCCGGTCTCGAACAGGAACTCACCATCGGCATAGGTTCGGACCTCGCCGAAATGCCGCATCCGCTCGATCTCGACCGATGTCAGCGTCGGAAAGGTCTGTTCGGGGCGCGTGAATCGCGACATCGGAGCGTCACCATCGGTTCGTTGCACCTGGTCCTGCCCCATTGCCACGTCGCACGCTCCCCAAATTCTAGCCGCCGGCCTTCCCGGCGGTCCCCTCCTCCAGGGGACCATCGTCGTTCTGCGCGGGGTCAGCGCTTGCGGCGCGTTCGCGCGCCTGCACCTTCCGCCGCTTCAGGTTTTCGCGCAGCGCGGATTTCAGGCGGTCCTGCCGCGCATCGTGGCCTCCCGCGGCTTTATGGGTCTCGTCGGTCATCATTCGGGCTCATCAAGAAAGGGCGGCGATAGCATGCCCAAGGAAAATGGCAGCTCAAGAGGCCCGCGCGATCCGATCGTGCGAAACTTCAAAATGGCTCGGATCCGAGATCCCGGCCAACTGGCCAGTTGGTTGGGGATTTTACGGAACCGAATCCGTACAAAACCGGTCATTTTGGCGCGGAATGGCCGATTCAGGCTCGCAAGCGGGCCGATTTTATCGATTTCGCGGGGCCGGCAAGCTTGCACAGTGGGGGGGCTTGTGGCAGATATCGGCCCGCTTGGTAGGCCCCCTGGCGGGCGATTCTTATCCCAGCACATGCTGCCGTAGCTCAGTGGTAGAGCACTCCATTGGTAATGGAGAGGTCGACAGTTCAATCCTGTCTGGCAGCACCATTCGCTTCATCAAAACAATGACTTATCGACGTTATCGAGGAGCTGACTATTCCTGCGACGTCTGGGGGAGCGAGCGGGGGAGCTGATGCGGACGGCTCGCGAGATCGCGAGTTGCGTCCTCACTTATTGCCACCACGCTGTCGCCGTTAGGCAGCAGTCGTTCGATGACGCTATCGCCTCCAAGCAGCAGTCCCTCATCAATCTTTGCCGGCTCTTGATACTGTGGATGGGCCAACAGAACTTTGAGCACAAATCCAAGAAGCTCCGATGCCAACATGCGCTCGTTCGAGTTTCGCGTGTCTTCAGGCTCGGCTGCCTTCTTGGATTGTTTCTTTCGTAGTCCGTGAACGATGTCCGATCTGGCTTCATAGAGACGCTTCACTTTCATGAAGACATCGCGAGCGGGAAAGGCCGGGTCGCCCTGCAGCATAGCCAGAGCGGCAGCTCGAAGCCGCAGCTTGTATGACAGTGACTGGTTGTCCTTGTCTCCAAGAAGAAGCTCAAGCCCGATCGTTCCGTCAGAATGGAATCACCCGCATCGGAACGTGTGAGACATCCATTGAGTCGGCTGACAGCAAGTCTGATTGCCTCGCTCTGATTGTCGACGACAAGTTTATAGATGTCGCGCACCTCGGCCAGCTGGTCTCTCGTCACGAAAGCGCTCGCTTCCGTCCAACCATAGTTGTCATATTCAGCTGGGTAGCGACGCAGCGTCGTTCCGTAAACAGGCGTCAAATCACAGAAATACTCCAGCGCCCAATCCTTTGGCAGCCACAAGAGTTGAGCATATCCAGTCTTGATACCCGTAACGATCCGAAGAGCCCCGAAGAAGCTGTCAATAGCATCTATAACGTTAGAGGATGATTGCTTAAGAGACCTCGGAACCTCTGCAACAGTATCGACCTCTAAATTCCAACCCGTCGACACGAACGCGTGCGTTGCTGCGCCGACCACCATTCTGACCGCTCCTGAGCCCAGAGTACTCACCCGAGCTCTTCCAAGCTGCAACTTCTCGGGTAACCGCGTGATGTAGGTTGTATCTGTCAGTCGAAAATGATCGACGTCAAAATGGGTCAGAGCGATGGGGACAACCAAGCGGAGATTGAGAGATTTGAAAACGGTGCCCGAGATGAGCGGCAAAATTAATGCGTTCCGACGCCTGTCCTCCACAGGGGTATCTAGGCCGTGCAGATGTATGTATCGCTCTACGGCGTCAGCGACCAATTCGTCGACTGGTCTATCGTACAGCTGACCTAGATTGAGGCGCTTCCCGATCTGATGCGTTCGAAGGAACGATGCCAGCTCAGCGCCCTTTGGTAGGTTCGGTGCGGGCGTGCCTGCCAGACCACCAAAAATACCCAGAAGGCCGTGAGGTCGTATCGTCGCAACATAGTCTCGACGACTTGAATCGCTGTAAAATCCTGAGTCGTGAAAGGAGGGGAAGCCGCTGTCCAGTGACGACATGATTGGGTAATCATGATGAGGTCCGACGTATTGGCCGGGCTGCTTGACCTTTGCTCTAACTGCTTCAAGCAATTCGTCAAAGGCGCCGGCGAATAAATCTCGATATTGGCGCAATTCGTCTCGCCACTGTATTGCCCTTGCACGTTCTTCCGACCCTTCGGTTTCTGGATTCATGCGATGCCCACGAGCGCAGATCGAAAAGGACACCTATCATCAGTCGCTTCGATTCGGAAACAGTAGGCGGGGAGACTCAATGATCTCCCCGCAAAACAATTCAGCTACGCTTGCGGTTCTTGCGCGAGTGAGTCAGCAATATGAAGCTCGCTTTTAGCGCGCACGAGGGCCTCAATGGCTTCCCAGTCGAATTGCTCGTAGATACAGCGCATACATCTTTACGTCGGGCTCTCAGTAACTTACTCGTGGTTACTATCCCGGACTATACAACCGCCCCTTGGTAATGGAGAGGTCGACAGTTCAATCCTGTCTGGCAGCACCATTCTCTGGGTCAAATCACACATGGATCAGCATTCTCGCGGCACCGGACGCCCGAGTTTTGCTCTCGTCCTTCACCCTCTTCCGTGAAGAGGGCGCAGGGAAGACCGGGTGCCGGCTGGCACCCATGGCCCGCTGTGCGAAGATGCGCACACGCAAATGCACAACGGGAAAACCACAGGTGGGCCGGAAAACACCCGGCCTTCCCTGCGCAGTGGGTTGACAGCGTATGCCGCGCTCTCCCCGGCGACGAATTCCTTTTGTCACCGTCACTTCGCGAATAGATGATGCACCGCGCCCGGTTGGGGCGATGCGTCTTCGCGAAAGCTTGGCTGTAGCAACGACAGCCAGGACCACACGGTTTTGCCGTACGCAGCCATCCGGCTCGGCCTAAGGGCTTCGCCGGACACAGGCGCCGTCCGTACAACACGGCTTGCATAGAGCTCACGGGGTTCGGCTCAATCCTCTGCCCGCCCTGCCCGTCACATCCGCGCCGACGCTGCCGCGTCCACCGCACCCCGACCCGCGTTCGTGACGACGTACGATCGCCCCTCTCCTTGGGCCGGGATGGCAAAAGAATGCCGCAATTCCGAATTTCGGTAAAGTGGAATATTTTTACGGCGGAGGCTTGACGGGATTCCGCGTGAGGTCGGTGTTTTGCCCGACGGGTCAAATTGGTGCAGACAACGCGGTCGCGCGTACCCCGCATTTCCCACGCGCCCCGGAGGCCCCGGACGACGCTGCGGAGGGTGCGGCTCGTCCCGCGACCGATCAGCGCCACACAACGGCGACCCACAACGCCGCCACTCCGAGCATCGCCAACGTGGTCAGCGCGATGAACAGACGATCCTGCACGCTCATCTTGCGGTCAGTGATACAGCGTCGTTTCCATCCGCTCGATGCCCCGGTGCACACCCTTGAGCGCGCCCTCGATCGTTTCCACATCTGCCCGCTTGCCGACCCGGGTGAGCGCCGCCTTCAGCCGCTCCAGTTCGGCGATCAATTCCTGCAATTCCTCGACAAGCTGCTGGCGCGATGCCAGCGACATCCCCGACATGGTTGGTGCCCCAATTGTGCCTCGGCCTTCAAACGCACCACCGGTCTCACCGACCGTTGTTGATGTAGGTCAAGCGTCGGCCTCGGAAGGGGCTGGAAGGCCGTACAGCGCGCCAGGCGCCGGGGATCATACAGGAGGCACCGGAGGACGACCGGGCCGCATCGGCGGCGGCAAGGCCGTAGGACCTTATCGCGACGTCCTTCACTCCGCCGCGACATCGGCTTCGAGCATTTCAAGCTGGCTCGCCAGTCCGCTGAAGGTCCGGCTAATGTTCGCCAGAAGGGATGCTCTTTTTTCTGAAATCCCAGCCTGCCTCGATTGAGCCCTGTAAGCGGATGCAATCGAACGGTATTCAGCAGCAGGCATTGTACGGTGGGTCATACGTGGCATCTTCCTCAAGGCAAGGTCATAGTCAAATTGACGATCGGCCATTTCCACTCCGCGGGAAATGAGCATTGGCCGCGGGCAGGTTCTGAAAGGTAGAACCCCGGAGGACGCGAGAGCGGGACAACCCGGCCGGTCGCTTACCCGGCTGTCGCAGACAGAAGCGATAGCGCCACGGCTGCACGAAACTACCCCTCCAGAGACCGCGCTTGTCCCTCTGCGCTGCGCCTCAGCAAAGGCTCGCTGGCTGTATTGCGGCCAATCGAGCGCAAGGCCCTGACGCACCATTAAGTCGGCGAGATCGACGCCCCCGACCGAGCACGCCGCCACACTGCGGCTCACGATCGACCTCAACGCGATTGACGATGCGGCCATCGATAAAATCATGGAGCGCGTTCGCTGCCTTTGCGCCGCAGCGATAGTGCGCCGCGTCCGCGTTGCGGTAAAGCTGGCTGCTCTCGGGCGCGTCGATGCCCCACAGCCGAAGGCGCGTTCCGTGGATTTCAAGCGTATCGTCGGTGTCCTGACCTTCGATCTGGCGCAGAAAGCCAAATTGCTGGCGCACGATCGCGAGACTGAGCGGCTAAAAATTGCTTACGAGCGCTCTCGCGGTCGAGCTGTCTAGCCCTCAGATGTGGTTGGCGTCCATTTGGACCGCCCGAGGGGTGGTCAGATGAAGAACCTAATTGCGCACTGGGAAATAATCAGAGAAGAGGCTGCGAACTGCACGAAGCTCAGTGACCTCGTTCGAGACAATACAGAGCGAGAGTTGCTTGCGTGGCTCGCCGAACAGCTGAATGTCCTGGCACTTGAGTTGGAGCGGGCGATTACGACCAACTCTCACGGCGGCAAACTTCACTAAGATCGATCTCCCAAATTTAGCATGCCGCTCACACGAGAGAGCCAGAGCAAATCAAATTAATCGTGACGCGTGCGATACGCCGCGCGATGGTCGCGACCAATGACCGGAAGGTGTTTCGCACCTACGGGCCCAACGGCAGCGTCTGGAAGAGCGGGCGCGATGGCATCTCGCCGCGCACGCTCTGGATACTACTCGTGAGCTGCTTGATCGAAGACGAGCCGCACACGACCGTCCCGACGCCTTCGGTCACCACCATCCGCACGCATTTGAGCAAGGCTGGCCTAGATACATTGCGAGCGAGCGATGTCAGAATAGACGACGCAGTCATACCTGACCACGCCCCTCGTTTACATTCTGTTAACCGGTCGGGCGGATCATCGGCTCGTCCGGCTTCCCGGACACCGCAATGAGACGCCGTCACCAAATCCCTCCCCAAGGTCACGGTGACGGCTTCTTGCTGTTCTGGATGAGAGATCAAAGCGGGACGAATGACGGCACCGGCAAGGCTCACACCGTCACCTCGAATGACGCGCACGGCATCATGGGCATCAGGCCGAGTGGGCCGCCGGTAACTCCCTGCAATTCCCGGCGCCCCCTGTCGGTCACTCCCAATGCCTCTGCCCAATGACAGTAGGCGTGACCGCTCATTGGGGCCAGCATACTAAGTGAGTGCGACGGATGAAATTGATCTCGATCAACGTCGCCGCGAGGATGCGCCTCAGGTAGGGCCTTGCTTTCTTGGCAGTAGCCCCAAGACAAACCATTGAGCCGGAAATAGCGGAAACAACAGTGCTCCTAAGAGAAACCAAATGCGCTTAGACCGGCCTCTCTCTGCCGCGAAGTTGGCGGTTACGCGCCCGCAGTAAAACATCAACCCGATAACGACTAAGCCGAACATGATCGAAGCAAGCATGGGTGGCTCCTGCCGATAGGCGGTTGCCGAAGATATAGGGTCAGCTTCTAGGAGGGAAACAGGGCCTATTAGGGCCAGCCCATTTCCCGGCGGTCCCTCCCCATCCGCCCGCCACCGAAAAGTACCTTTCTTTTCAATACCTTCCGGCGCTTTTAAGAGACCGAAAACAGAGCTTGCGGAAAGGACCACACGGTTTTGCCGTACGCAGCCATCCGGCTCGGCCTAAGGGCTTCGCCGGACACAGGCGCCGTCCGTACAACACGGCTTGCATAGAGCTCACGGGGTTCGGCTCAATCCTCTGCCC
>JAEWFG010000109.1 GCA_023388935.1 Pseudomonadota bacterium
CTGTGTTCGTCTACTTGCGCGATTCGACAAAGGCGGCCGATGTCAAGCCGACCTGGGTGCGCGTGCGCAATATGATTGCCGACATCAAGGGTGACTTTCCGCAAGGTGTGATCGGACCTGGCTTCAACGATCGCTTCGGCGACGTGTTCGGCAACATCTACGCCTTCACCAGCGACGGCTTAAGCCAGCGCCAGCTCCGCGACCGGGTCGAGGATATTCGCGCCAAGGTGCTGACAGTGCCCGACGTCGGCAAGGTCGATATTCTCGGCGCCCAGGACGAGGTTATTTTCCTCGAATTCTCCACCCGCAAAGTCGCGGCGCTTGGCCTTGACGTTCACGCGATCATGACCTCACTGCAGGGTCAAAACGCGGTCGCGCCGTCCGGCGTGTTCCAGGAGGGACCCGAGCGGATCAGCGTCCGGGTCAACGGCCAGTTCACTTCGGAAGAGAGCCTGAAGGCGGTCAATCTCCGCATCAACGATCGCTTCTTTCCCCTGACGGACGTCGCGACCATCACGCGCGGCTATGCCGATCCGCCACAGACCCTGTTCAGGTACAATGGCCAGCCCGCGATCGCGCTTGCGATCGGCATGAAGTCCGGCGCCAACCTGCTTCACTTCGGCGAGGCGCTGAAGGAGGAGATGACGAAAATCATTGCCGACCTGCCGATCGGGGTCGGCGTGCACCTCGTTGCCGACCAGCCGGTGGTGGTCGAACACGCGGTCTCAGGCTTCACGGAAGCGTTGTTCGAGGCCGTGATCATCGTGCTCGGCATCAGCTTCCTCAGCCTTGGCATGCGCGCCGGGCTCGTGGTTGCCATCGCCATTCCGCTCGTCCTTGCCATCACCTTCGTCGTGATGGCCTATTGCGGCATCTCGCTCCAGCGCATCTCGCTGGGCGCACTGATCATTGCCCTCGGCCTTCTGGTCGACGACGCCATGATCGCGGTCGAGATGATGGTGGCACGGCTCGAGGTCGGCGACCCGCTCGAGAAGGCCGCCACTCACGTCTACAAGTCGACGGCGTTCCCGATGTTGACGGGTACGCTCGTCACCGTCGCCGGCTTCATTCCGATCGGGCTCAACAGCAGCAATGCCGGCGAATTCACCTTCACCCTGTTCGTGGTGATCGCGGTCTCGCTGATCGTGTCGTGGATCGTCGCGGTGCTGTTCACGCCGCTGCTTGGCGTCACCATCCTGCCCGCCAAGATGAAGGGGCATCACGAGCAGAAGGGACGCGTCGCGCAAATGTTCGCACGCCTGTTGCTGTTCTGCATGCATCACCGCTGGAGCACCATTGCAGTGACGGTTGGGGCCTTCCTGCTCGCCCTGGTCGGCTTGCAGTTCGTGCAACAGCAGTTCTTCCCCTCGTCCGACCGGGCCGAGCTCGTGATCGACTGGAATCTTCCGCAGAATGCCTCGATCACCAACACCAATGCGCAGATGGCGCGCTTCGAGCGCGAGCAGCTGCAGCGCAACGATGCGGTCGATCACTGGTCGACTTATGTCGGCACCGGCGCGCCGCGCTTCGTGCTGTCGTTCGACCTTCAGACTGCCAACGCCTGGTTCGGCCAGATGGTGGTGGTGACCAAGGGCGGTATCAAGGCGCGCGACAAGGTCAAGGCCGAGTTCGAGGACTATCTGAAGAAGACGTTCCCGGGGACCGACACCTACGTCAAGCTGCTCGAAGTCGGACCGCCTGTGGGGCGTCCCGTGCAGTATCGCGTCAGCGGGCCGGATATCGCCAAGGTCCGGGAGCTCTCGCAGAAGCTCGCGGGCATCGTCCGGAGCAGCCCCGATCTCGGCAACGTGGTGTTCGACTGGATGGAGCCTGGGCGCGTCGTCAAGGTCGACGTCCTCCAGGACAAGGCGCGCCAGCTCGGCGTGACCTCGGAAGACATCGCCACCACCCTGAACTCCGTGCTCGAGGGCTCGCCGACCACGCAGGTGCGTGACAGCATCTATCTCGTCAACGTCACGGGACGGGCGACCGCGCCGGAGCGCGCCTCGATCGACACGCTGCGCGATCTGCAGCTGACCGGGCTGGGCGGACAGGCCGTGCCGCTCGGGGCGGTCGCGAACTTGCGCTACGAGCTCGAGCAGCCGACGATCTGGCGGCGCGCGCGCATTCCCACCGTCACCCTGAAGGCTGCCGTCGTCGGCAATGTCCAGCCGAAGACCATCGTCGATGAGCTCGCGCCGAAAGTGGCGGAGTTCACCAAGGAGCTTTCCGCCGGATACTCCGTGAAGATCGGCGGCTCGGTCGAGGAGAGCGCGAAGAGTCAGGCCCCGATCATCGCCGTCGTCCCCTTGATGCTGTTCGTCATGGCCACCGTGCTGATGGTGCAGCTCCAGAGCTTCTCGCGCCTGTTCCTGGTGTTCGCGGTCGCGCCGCTCGCGCTGATCGGCGTCGTCATGGCCATGCTTGCGAGCGGCGCGCCGCTCGGCTTCGTCGCCATCCTCGGCGTGCTTGCGCTCATCGGCATCCTGGTCCGCAACTCCGTGATCCTGATCGTGCAGATCGAGGATCTGAAGAAGGAGGGCTGGCCGGCCTGGCAGGCCGTGGTCGAGGCGACCGAGCACCGCATGCGGCCGATCCTGTTGACCGCGGCTGCCG
>JAEWFG010000143.1 GCA_023388935.1 Pseudomonadota bacterium
GCCGAGCTCGGCGGGCTCGGCGTCACCGGCTCGAACAAGTCGAACGACGATCTGAAGCGCCTCGTCGACGGCGCGCTGGCCCGGTGGGGACGCATCGACGTGCTCGTCAACAGCGCCGGCCACGGCCCGCGGGCGCCAATCACGGAGATCACCGACGAGCAGTGGCACACCGGCCTCGATACGTACCTGCTCAACGTGATCCGTCCGACCCGGCTGGTGACCCCGGTGATGCAGGCGCAGAAGGCCGGCGCTATCATCAACATCTCGACCGCCTGGGCGTTCGAGCCGAGCGCGATGTTTCCGACCTCCGCGGTATTCCGCGCGGGGCTCGCCGCCTTCACGAAGATATTCACCGACACCCATGCCGCCGACAACATCCGCATGAACAATGTGCTGCCCGGCTGGATCGACAGCCTGCCGCAGACGGATGCACGCCGCGACAGCGTGCCGATGCAGCGCTACGGCAAGGTCGAGGAGATCGCGGCGACGATCTCGTTCCTGGCGTCCGACGGCGCGGCCTACATCACCGGCCAGAACATCCGCGTCGACGGTGGATTGACGCGCTCGGTCTGAAGCACGCAGGAAGCTCCGGCTCTGCCGGGGCTTTCTGTTTCGTGACACGGGTTCAGTGCGAGGCCACGAGGCGCGCCAGCGCGGGCAGGATCTGGTAGCGGACGATCTCGTGCGGATATTCGCCGCGATTGGCGAGCAGGACGATGCCGATCCGCCGCGCCGAGACGAGGCCGAGATAGCCGGAGGCGTTGTTGAGGCCGCCGGGCTTGTCGACGATGGTGAGGCCGGGAAGGTGCACATTCTCCCAGGCCATGGCTTGTCCGAGCTTATCGTCGATGCGGAAGGTCTCGCGCTGTGTCATCCGCAACGCCTCGCGCAAATGCGGGTCGACCGAGCGGCCGTCGATGCAGGCCGACACGAAGGTCGCGAGGTCCCGCGCTGAGGAGAACATCTGGCCGGTGCCTGGAAAATCAAAGTAGCTCTGCTGGTTGCCGGGCAGGCCAATCGGCACGCCCTGATACGAATACCCTTGCACGACACGCTGCATCCACGCCGCATCCATGACAGCGCGGTTCTCTTCATCGCGCTCGGGGACGCAGGTCGCATTCATGCCGAGCGGCCTGAGGATGCGCTGCTCGAACAGCGTCGCGATGGGGGCCCCGTAACATCGCTCGAGCACGAGCTGAAGCAGCACGTAGCAGGCATGGCTGTAAATGCATTGTTTGCCGGGCACTTCGCCAGCGAGCGGCTTCCATGCGTTGAACATGTCGATGAGCTCCGCCCGCGAAAAGGTGGCGCTGGGCCAGGGTGGATGGTCGGTCTGCAGCAGCATGCCCGACGTGTGCGTGACGAGCTGGCCGACGGTGACGCGGCGGACATAGTCGCCGGTGAGCTCGGGGAGATATTTTGGCAGGCGGTCGTCGAGCCGCAGCTCGCCGCGGAGCGTGCCGAGTGCCACCAGCGTCGCCTCGAACGGCTTTCGCAAGGAGCCCAGGCTGAACAGCGTGTCCGATGTGACCGGTCTTCGTGTGGCGTCGTCGGCAAAGCCGTAGTTGAAGAACTCGACATGGCCGCTGGTAGAAAGCGTGGCAGCGACGCCGCCCGGCTGGTCCGGCGTCGTGGTCGGCGCCAGTTCTTTGGCGACCAGATCGCGCATCTGCGCGACCATGTCGGAATCCGCCGACGCGCGGCGCAACCCGCCAAGCCCGATCGCAAGCGTCACGAGCGCAGCCCGCGCGAGCGTTCGACGCGTGATATGCGATGAGGTGACGATAGACGGCACGGCCCTGACGAATGATGCGATTCGCCCCAGGGTCACTTTTAGCTGGGAGGGAGCGGAGCCCCAATTCACGATTGCGCGTTGCGAGTTCCGCTTGTGGGATTTACTTAGCCTGTAAGCTAACAATTGTTGACGTTGGACCGTCATGGGCTTATAGTTAGCTACATGGCTAACCAACTATCCCGGCTCGACCAGGTTTTCGCGGCCCTTGCCGATCCAACGCGGCGGGCGATCGTGATGCGGCTCTGCGCCGGCGAGGCCTCGGTCGGCGAACTCGCCGATCCCTTCGACATGGCGCTGCCGAGCTTCCTGAAACACATCCAGGTGCTGGAGACGAGCGGGCTCGTTCAGTCCGAAAAGTCCGGCCGTGTGCGCACCTGCCGCCTCAGTCCGGATGCGCTTGTCGGTGCCGAAGACTGGTTCCAGCAACAGCGCGCGATCTGGGAGGCGCGGCTCGACCGATTCGAAGCCTACGTGATGAAGCTCAAGAAAGAGAAGGAGAGGGCGGCCGCCAAGCGGCCGTCCCGTACAACCAAACGGAAAGGTTCTGAGTGATGACGAGTTCTGCCAATGCTGCCCTGTCGCAATGGTCGCTCGACCGCGAGATCGTGATGTCGCGCGTGATCGACGCGCCGCGTGAATTGGTGTTCGAGGCGTGGTCCGACCCAAAACATCTGCCGCAATGGTTCGGGCCGAAGGGTTTCAAGATCGAGACCTTCGAGATCGACGTGCGCGTCGGCGGCGTCTGGCGCTTCAACATGATTGGCCCCGACGGCACCGTCTATCCAAACCGCATGCGCTTCCGCCGCATCGAGCGGCCGAAGCTGATGGAGATGGACCACGGTGTTGATCAGGACGACGATCCCGGCATGTTCCGCTTCACCGTCACCTTTGCCGAGCAGAGCAACGGCAAGACCGTGCTGATGATGCGGCAACTGGCCTCGAGCACCGAGCAGCGCGACGGCATGATCGGCTTCGGCGCCGTCGAATACGGCTACCAGACGCTGGACAAGCTCGCGGCCTATGTGGCGGGGATGAAAAAATAAGCTCCCTGCGTCATTCCGGGGGCCTCGAAGAGGCGCCCCGGAATGAGTTCGGAAACGAGTGGGAAGAGCAGCCGCCATCGCGAATATGACAGCGCGCAGGCCGATTATGACAGCGCCATAGCGCAAATTTTTGTCGCGCCGTGCTGCCGAATTATGACAGAATTGCTACCGTTGAATGTCATGTTGACTACAGCGGAGCGGTTCATGTTGCAGTGGCAGGCACGGTCAAATCCCCTCGCGTGGTGGTGGGGGTCCCTGACACTGGTCAGCGCTGCCAACATCCTCGTCTGGTTCATGCTGTACCGCGAGTTTTACCCGACGGTTGCCGGCAGCGTCGGCGGCGGTTCGGATATCGGCCTGATGTTCCTGCTCTGCGCAGCCTATGTGTTCGGCTGCGCGTTCCGCTCGGTGCTGCCGCGGGCCGACGTGCAGCGCATCTGCCTGTTCGATACCTGGCTCTCCAGCGTCTTCGTCGGCCGTACTGTCGCCACCGTGGCCGAGGTGTGCTTCGCCGCGCAGTGGGCCATCATCCTGCATCAGCTTGGCGGCATGGCCGGCGCGGAGACTGCGGTGAACATCGCGCTCGTGATCGTGCCCATCATCATCATCGCGGAATGCTTCTCCTGGTACGCGGTCGTCACCACCAATTTCCTCTACAACGCCATCGAGAACTCGCTGTGGGCGGTGACCTTCTTCCTCGCGGGAATCGCGCTGTGCCGCCTGATGCCTGAGTTCCAGGGACCGGTGCGCTGGGCGCTGATCGCCGGCATCGTCGGCATCGCCTGCTTCCTCGCCTTCCTCGTCACCGTCGACGTGCCGATGTATCTCAGCCGCTGGCGGGCGGGGCATGCCGAGGGCAACAAGCTCCTCGGCTTCCTCGAAGGCCTGCATGACGTCAGTACGCGATGGGTGGTGACCCACGACATCGCTCACTGGAAGGGCGAGCTGACCTGGATGTTCCTGTATTTCAGCGCCGCGGTGTGGTCGAGCCTCGCACTCTGCGCGCTCTACGCCATGGAAGGCTATCTCACGCGCTACCTGGCCTGACGGCTAGAGCCCCGTTCCGATGGAATCGGAACGGGGCTCTAGATTCCTATTTTGACGCGTTTTCTTGACGCGAACCGGTATCCACTTCGCTCGAAAACGCTCTACTTGCCGACCAGACTGCACTTGCTACGGTCGAGCGGGCGGAAGGCTTGGTCGGGCGGGATCGTCGCGACGAGCTTGACGAAGTCCCACGGCCCCTTGGATTCCTCGGGCGTCTTGACCTGCACCAGATAGAGATCATGCACCATGCGCTGGTCCTCGCGGATGCGGCCGTTGGGGGTGTAGGCATCCGACACCGGCGTCGCCTTCATTTTTGCCATCACGGTCGCGCTGTCGTCGGAATCGGTGTCCTTCACGGCTTGCAGATAGTGGCGCACGGCAGAATAGACGCCGGCCTGGATCTGCGACGGCATCGCCTTGCGGCGTGCGTAGAACGCGTCAGAGAATTTCCGGGCCGCCGGCGAGACATCCTCGAAGAACGAGGTGAGGATGAGGTCGCCGCGGGTCGCCTTCAGGCCAACAGCCTCGATGTCGACGTTCTGGAACGACATCGGCACGATCTTCATGCCTTGATCGGCAAGACCGAACTCCTCCGCCTGCTTGATTGCAGTTGCGTTGTCGCCGGCGACGTTGACCGCCAGGATCTTGGCGCCCGACGACTGGGCCTGGAGCAGGAACGAGCTGTAATCGGGCGTGCCGAGCTGCGCCTTGACGCCACCGGCGACCTTGCCGCCGAGCTCGGCGATGCGGGCGCGCGCGGTTGCCTCGATCGAATGGCCGAAGGCATAGTCGCCGGTGATGAAGAACCACGGCTCCTTGCTGGTCTGCATGATGCCGGAGACCACGGCGGTCGCGGTGGAATAGGCATCCTGGGTCCACTGCACGCTGCTCGGCGCGCAGGCTTCGTCGGTGAGCTGGTTGGCACCGGCGCCGGAAACGAGGAAGATCTTGCCGTTGCCGCGCACCAGCTCCTGCACCGCGAGCGCCGAACCCGAACTGCCACCGTCCGCGATTGCCTGCACGCCATCGCTGAACCATTTGCGGGCGAGCGAGGCGGCGAGGTCCGGCTTGTTCTGGTGGTCGGCCTGCAGGATCTCGATCGGCTTGCCGTTGATCTTGCCGCCGAACTCCTCCGCCGCCATCCGCGCGGCCTCGACCGAGCCCGGGCCCATGGCGGTCGCGAATACGCCGTTCATGTCGGTGAGCACGCCGATGCGGATGGCATCGCCCTTGATCTCGGCGCGCGCGGTTTGTCCCGCGAGCGCCAGCGTGATCAGCAGGATGGCGGTGGATGTCGTGCGAATTGTGCCCATATCGTTTCCCGGTTTTGCTGTTGTTTGACTGATCGAAGGCGGCGGTCAGGCCGGCTCGGCGATGACCGTGTTGCGCAGGGTCCCGATGCCGGAGATCTCGACCTCGACGGTGTCGCCCGGGCGCATCCACAAAGGCGGCGTGCGCTTTGCACCGACCCCGCCCGGCGTGCCCGTGACGATGACATCGCCCGGGACGAGCGGGCAGATCGTCGAGATGTAGGCGATCAGCTCGGGTATCCCCGTGATCAGGAGATCGGTGGTGGTGTCCTGCACCACGGTGCCGTTCAGGCGCGTCTGCAGAGTGAGCTTTGAGGGATCAGCAATCTCGTCCGCCGTCACCAGCCACGGGCCGAAGCTGCCGCTTTCGGCAAAGGTCTTGCCGGAGAGGAACTGGCTGGTGTGGCGCTGCCAGTCGCGGATGCTGCCTTCATTGTAGCAGGAATAGCCGGCGATGTAGTCGAGCGCGCGGCTAGCGGGGACGTGGCGGCCTTCCTTGCCGATGACGAGCGCGAGCTCGCCTTCATAGTCGAAATCATCGCTGACCTTCGGCTTGACCACGGGCTGGAGATGTCCAACCTGACTGCAGGCGAAGCGCGCGAACAGCGCCGGCTTTTCGGTGACGGTCCGACCGGTTTCGGCGACGTGGTCGCGGTAGTTGAGGCCGACACAGATGATCTTGCCGGGATCGGGGATGACGGGGGCGAAGGTGATCTTGTCGAGCCCATGATCGGGGGCCGCGGCGGCGACCAGCTTTGCCGCTTCGGCAACGCGATTGGTTTCGAGCAACTGCCGCAGCGTCGTGCAGCCCGCCATGCGCTTGCCGAGATCGACGACACCGTTGTCCTTGACGGCGCCAAAGGAGGCGCGACCGTCGGCGATAAAAGAGAGCAGCTTCATGGGATATCCTTGAGGGGTTCGTTCAGGCCGCGGACGGCACGTGGGTCGGAGGAGTGATGGCGGCGATGAGCCGGTCGAGTTCGGCATCGTTGCGGGCGGCGCCGCGCACATAGCGGTCGGGGCGGACGAGGGCGGCCTTGAGGCCGTTTTCACGGAGCCAGGGGCCGACATTCTCGGCGTCGTCGCAGCAGAGGATTGCGACGCCTGCGTCCGTGAATGCGCGATGCAGATGAGGGGGCACCGTGCCGCCGGCCTCAACGAGAAGGACGTGGGCGTAACCGATTTTGTCGTCGCTGCGCCGGCCGTCGGAGAGGGGAAATTGCGGCGCGAGATGTCCGGCGAGAGGCAGATCGCCGAGTGCAAGCCCGGGGCCGAGCAGGGGCTTTTTCACCTCGAGCTTGACCGGCGCGTTCTCGCGGGCTTCGCCGGCGGCAAGGCCCGCTTCGATCGCCTTGGTGTTGATGATGCCGCCGAGGCGAATGGCGAGCTCGATGAACTCGCGGACATGCGGATGGCGCTCGCTCTGATAGGTGTCGAGCAGGCCGGCGTCGGCGCCACCGCGCAGGACAGCGCACAGCTTCCAGGCGAGGTTGGCGGCATCGCGGATGCCGGCGCACATGCCCTGGCCGAGGAAGGGCGGCGTCTGGTGCGCGGAATCGCCCGCGAGCAGCAGCCGTTCGTTCCGCCATTGCTGCGCGATGACGGAGTGAAAAGTGTAGACCGCGGCGCGCTCGAGTTCGGCATCGTCGGGCGTGACCCAGCGCGACAACAGCTCCCAGACCTTTGCCGGCTGCGCGACCTCCTGGGTGTCTTCGTCGGGAAGGACCGTGATCTCCCAGCGCCGCCGCGTGCCCGTGCCGCGGACATAGGTCGCCGGTCGCCGTGGATCGCAATGCTGGATGCTGTAGTCGCCGAGGTCATCGCGGTCGCGCTTGAGCAGCACGTCGATCACGAGCCAGCGCTCGTGAAAGCCGAGATCGTCCATGCCGGAGCCGATGAAGCGGCGCACCAGCGAGCGGGCACCATCGCAGCCGACGACATAGGCCGCTCGAACTTCGCTGAGCCTCCCGTTCGAAAGGTCCTCGTAACGGACGCGAACGCCGGTCGCGTCTTGATCCAGCGCGAACACCTCGCAGCGGTTGCGCAGGGTGACGTGCGGCCAGCGGTTCAGGCCGCCGATCAGTGCGTCCTCCAGATCCGGTTGGTGGAAGCGATAGCTGAGATTCCAGCCCATCGGCGTGAGCGTCTGGGGCCGCGACCAGTCCAGCAGCATTCGGCCGTCGGCATCGAGAAAGAGCATCCCCGGGCTCAGGATGACGTGCGGCAGGATCGCGTCGGCAAGGCCGATGGTCTGGAACACGCGCATGCATTCGTCGTCGAAATGCACCGCGCGCGGCAAATGATAGGTCCGCGCCTCGCGCTCCAGCACCAGTGTCCGCACGCCGCACAGACCAAGTAGGTTGGCTAGCGTCGCGCCGACCGGGCCGCGGCCGACGATCACGACGTCGAAGTCTTCAGGGGCGGATTTATCTTGCATGGGGCTATCTGTTCCCCAAGCCATGCCGCCGCTTCAACGGCGTTGCGCCAAGTGTCCGCCCAGCGGACGGCTCCTAGACCTCGACGGGAATTGCCGAGGCCGTCTCCTGAAGCTGCGCCGCAAACTGCGCGACCGCCTCGTCGATCCCGAGCGCCGAGCGAATCCAGATGATCGAGATGCAGCCGAACACGGCACCATTCCGTACGATGGGGACGGCGATCGAGGCGGTCTTCGGGTTGTATTCGCCTTCGTTGCGGATCGCGTAGCCGCGCGCGGCAGTCTCGGAAATCATGCGGTCGAGGCGGTCTTCGTCGAGGAAGGGGCGGTCGTCGGCCTCGTCGATGCGGCGCAGATGGTTGACGATCAAATCGCGCTCGCGCGCGGGGCAGGCGGCGAGATAGGCGCGGCCTGCAGAAGTTCGCAGCATCGGCAGGCGCTTGCCGATCATGCCGCGGTCGATCGAGAGCGGGCTGCGGGAATGGGTGGTCTCCTGCACCACCATCGCCGCGTTCTCGTAGGTGGAGAGATCGACCGGCCAGACCAGGGTCTTGCTGAGCTCGGCGAGGAAAGGTGCAGCCGCCTGGCAGATTACCACGCCGGGGTCATAGCCGTCGCCGAGGCTGAGCGCCCACCGGGTCACGCGAAAGCGGTCGTCGCTGGCGCTCCGCGCGATATAGCCGAGTTCCTCCAGCGTTTCGAGCAGGCGATAGACGGTAGGACGGGGCAGGTCGAGTGCGCGGGCGACGTCGCCGGCACGGATGCCGCCGGAGCGATTGACCACCTGCAGCACGTCCAGCCCGCGCTTGAAGGCGCGAACGCCCTCCGATTGTCGCGGCTGGCCGGTCCGCGTCCGCTCCTTGGACACTTCGAATTTCCTCCCTTGTGGCGCGTCGCGGCGCGATTATCGTCTTTGCAAACGCGAAGCGATTGCGGATGCCACCGTAGGATCGCGCGCGGCTGGTATCAAGTTCGCCGCAGTGCGGCGAACGCGAGGCCCTCGGGAGAATGTCGATGGAAATCACCGCGCTCGGTTATATCGGGATCAATTCGTCGCAGACCGACCAGTGGAGCCAGATGGCGACAGGGCTGCTCGGCATGCAGCAGGTCGATCGCGGCGGCAAGATGCGGGCGTTCCGCATGGACGATCGCAAGCAGCGCCTGATCGTCGATGGCAGCAGCGATGCCGGGCTGGCCGTGATGGGCTGGGAAGTTCCCTCGACCGCCAAGCTGGACCAGTTGGCCGGGCGGCTGGAAAGCCATGGTGTCAAGGTGGCCCGCGGATCACGCGCGCTTGCCGACGAGCGGCATGTGACTGAGCTGATCGCGTTCGCCGATCCTGCCGGCAACCGGTTAGAGGCCTTCTGCAAGCCTGAGCTCGCGACCGAGCCTTTCAAGCCTGGACGGCCGATCTCGGGCTTTCGCACCGGCGCGCTCGGCATGGGGCATGTCGTGCTCAATGTGGAGGACGTCGAGCCGCTGCTGCCCTTCTATCGCGACGTCCTCGGCTTCCACGTCTCCGATTTCGGTCTGAAGCCTTACGGGCTCTACTTTTTCCACGTCAACGGCCGCCACCACAGCTTTGCGATGGTCGGCTCGGGGCGCAAGGCACTGCACCATTTCATGGTCGAACTCGGCAGCCTCGACGATGTCGGGCAGGGCTACGACCTCGCGCAGATGGACGAGGGCCGCGTCGCCTATACGCTGGGGCGGCACACCAACGATCACATGACCTCGTTCTATGTGAACACGCCGTCCGGCTTCTTCATCGAATATGGCTGGGGCGGGCGCGTGATCGATCCCGAGACCTGGCGGCCGCACGAGACCTTTGACGGCCCGTCGCTCTGGGGGCACGAACGCCTCTACATGCCGGAAGACCAGCGCAAGCGCCTGCGCGACATGCGGCTCGATGCGGCGGCCCGCGGCGTCCGCGTGGCCGACCCGCGCGTGCCGCCGCTCAACTGCGCGTGGCTGGACTCGGTGATCTCCCGCGAATGACCCGTCGCCGCGCGGCATAGTCCAGGACGCGGACTCATTAAGGCGCAGCCATAGCCCGATCGAAGCAAGCTGAACGAAAGCAAGGTAATTCGCTGCCAGCTCTTCGTAGCGCGTCGCCACCCGACGACATTGTTTGATCCTGTTGAAGAACCGACCCGATAGCGTGCACGGTACAGATACGAGCTGAAGCAAATCGGATCGTTGCGATTGGCGGGATATTGGCCCAAGCGCCCTTCTTCATGGCAAGCGCTCTGATCCAGTCGGCGTCATAGCCACGGTCGGCAAGCGGCATTGAGACATCCGTCATCCCAAACGGCAGCGGAACTTGATCATAACCCGGAGAGTTTCTCGACCGACAACGGGAGGCGAGCTTCACCAGCTGACCAAGGTCTACGGTTCGTCCGTTTCCCTTCTGTACCGATTGCAATTTGAGAAATTTCGGAGAACTGTGGCACGCGATTCGACACACGAAGCAATGGGAAAACTTACGCCATGGGCTTTTCGCTCTACGACGCAACCGTCGCAAACTACCTCCAGACTCTCGGTGCCATCGGCGGTTTCCTCGAGAAGAGCCTCACCCATTTCCGGGAAAAGGGCATCGATCCGGCCGAGATCGTCGAAGCGCGCCTTGCACCTGACATGCTGCCGTTCCGTTTCCAGATCGTCTCGGTAGCACATCATTCGCGCGGTGCGATGGAAGCGGCGAGGAACGGCATGTTCGTCCCGCCAGCGGGCAAGCCAGATCTCGACTATGCAGCCCTTCAGGCACTGGTGACCGAGGCGCGCAATGAGCTTTCCGCGTTGACGCCAGAAATCGTCAACGCGCTCGCCGGCCGCGATGTCACCTTCAAGGTCGGCGACCGCGCGCTTCCGTTCACCGCGGAAGGCTTCCTTATGTCGTTCTCGCTGCCGAACTTCTTTTTCCACGCGACCACAGCTTACGACGTTCTCCGCCACAAGGGCGCACCCCTTGGAAAACGCGATTTCTTGGGTAAGTTGAAATTGAAGGGGTGAGAGAGCCTCTCTCGAGCTGGTCGACGGTCTTGGTCGCCACGAACTTCATGGTTGGGCGTTGCACGGCCTCGGTGATCGCCTCTGCGTCGCGATAGTCCTTCTGTCCCTTCGACGTGCGGGCGCACGTAGTTTGCCATGAGCCGTGCTTGGTGCCCGAACGCCTGCAGTTTGCGGCTGAGATGATCCGCGCCGACGCAGGCCTCCATGCCGATCAGGCACGGGCGGAAGCACGGCCGAACTATTCCATTAGCGGAAATGAGCGGCCGACGCCGCTTGCGGCCGCAGAGCGGCTCCGCCTCCAATTGCGCATTCGCCCGGCGGGCGCCGCGGCAGGCTAGCGAAATGCCCTGTCTGCCTCGACCAACCGCGCGCTGATTGAAGCCGTTGCGAGCACGGTGCCGTCCGCAGCCATTAGCTTGCCTTCAATGAACGCGCGATCAGGCTTCGCCGAGATCTAACTGCGTCAGTATTCCCTGGCGCAGCGCCAAGCGGACCAGCTCGATGTCGGAGCCGACGCCGAGCTTGTCCTTGATCAGCGAGTGCAGGTTTGCCACCGTCTTCGGGCTGACATGCAGCGTCTCGGCGATCTCGTCTGTCGTCCTCTCGGCGAGCAGCAGCCGCAGCACTTCGAATTCACGGGGGGTGAGGACATCGGCGGCCGAGCTCTCGCCGGCGAGTCGGCTCAGCGCTAGCTCGTGGTCGATGTCGGGGCTGATGGCGATCTTGCCGGCGAGCACGTCCATCACCGCGCGCACCAGAGTTTCGGGCGGGCTCGTCTTGGTGACGTAACCTCTCGCTCCGGCGCGGATCGCCTGCACGGCGAAGCCGGCATTCTCGTGCATGGTGAAGACCAGGATCCTTGCGCCCTTGTCCCACTGCTTGATGCGCCTGACAGCCTCGATGCCGCCGATGCCAGGCATGCTCAGATCCATGATGACGAGGTCGGGCGCCTCGGATTTGAAGAGACGGTAGGCTTCCGCGCCGTCGGCGGCCTCGGCGATGACGCGAAGTCCCGGCTGCTTTTCGAGCACGGAGCGGTAGCCCTCGCGGACGACGGAATGGTCGTCGACCAGCAGGATCGTTGCGTCACCTGCGCTCATGCCGCGTGCTCCAGAACCTGCCGATCGGCCGCGGCAAATGGAATGACGACGCGCAACGCGGAACCGCCATGCGGCCCGGCCTCGAAGCTCAGTCGGCCGCGCAAGGCCGCAACGCGCTCGCGCATGCCGAGCAGGCCCATTCCGGATTTCGCGGCGGGCTCGCTCGACCGTCCGTCATCGTCGATCGCAAGCGCGATCTCGTCGGCACGCATCGTCAACTCCAGGCTGACCTTCGTGGCCCCGGCATGCTTGGCAGCGTTGGTGAGCGCCTCCTGCACGATGCGGTAGAGATTAGCGCTGACCGCGGCAGGCAAGGTTTCGAACGCGCCGTCGAAGCGGATCGAGAAACGTGTCTCGCCGCGGCTGCGCCCGTTCCAGCCCGCGACCAGGCCTTCGAGGCTGGCCACGAGTCCTAACTCCTCGACGTCGGGCGGGCGCAGCCGGAACAGTGTGCCGCGCAGAGTCTCCATCATGCCGGTTGCGGTCCGCGCAATGCCGTCGCATTCGCTGAGCAGGGAAGGGCAGTCCTGCGCGGCGGTCTGGCGGGCGGATGATGCGAGCGCGCGGATGGCGGCCAGCGACTGACCGAACTCGTCGTGCAACTCGCGCGCGAGATGGCGGCGCTCCTCGTCCTGAAGCGCGATCAGTTTTCGGGTCAGCTCGCTGCGCTCGGCGAGGGCGGTGTCGAGGCTTTCGGCGAGGTGATTGAAGACCTCGCGAACCGCGGAGAGTTCGGCAAGATCGAACGGCGGCAGTCGCGCGGTGAGGTCGTTGGCAGCGATGCGCTCGAGACCGGTGCGGATCATGCGGGTGGGGCGCAGCGCGCGCGCCAGCGCGGCATAGACCAGCGCGCACAGCAGCGGCAATGCGATCGCAAGGGCGATCATCAGGCGGCCCGCTTCGTGCCAGGCCTCCGCCGTTTGCACGGCCGGATCGACCGAGACCACGGCCTCGCCGAGCTTCACTCCGCGCACGATCACAGGCCGTGCCGCCTCGCGACCAGGGTCGAACAGACCGCGATAGAAGGCCGCGAAGACCTGCGGCGGCGGGCTCGCCGGAGTCGGTGCGCCACTACAGAACCGCTGGAGCATCTCGCCCGCGCCACGAAATGCCAGACACAGGCCGGGCGTCATCACGTAGGCCGAAACGGGGTCGAGGTTTGGAAACTCCGAGCGCGGGCTGGCCACCCACTGGGTTTTGCTCTGTTGCAGTTCCAGCGTCTTCGCCACGATGGCGGCGACACTGTCGATGCGCGCATGTGCCGCGCGGTCAGCCGTAACAAGGAAATAGGCGGCGATCGCGGCGAAGCAGGCGGCCGATATGGCGGCCACGCGCAACGTCAGACGGACCTTGAGATCGAACCTCGGGCGGTTCCACATCGGCGGCACCTGGTGCTAACGGTGTTGTCGCTTCTGCATTAAACGGCAGAACGGAAGCGGCGCAAAGCGCTACGCGCTATTGCGGTGCAACGTCGTGAAATTTTCCCGGCGCCGGTCGGGACGGCCGCGGCTGCATGGCCTGAGGCTGCCGTCCATGTTGCGGCGCCGTTCCATCACACGAGGCCCGCATGCGCCACGCCCGGTTGATCCTCTCTGTTGTTCTCCTCTTTGTCATCCCGGCGTCCTTTTCGCCAGCCAATGCCGAGGCCGCCATCGGCGTTGCCATGGACGACTTCAGCTATACCGATACGTCGGCGGAGCCGACAAACCAGACCGCCGCCCACGAGCGGCGGCTGTCGGCGTTCATGTCCGCACTCAGACGGGACATCAGCGCGGACCAGCGCTACCGGCTCGTGCCGTCTGCTCAAGACGGCGCGGCGTTCAAGGTCATCGGCGGCATCCAGAAGACGAGCACGCTGGTGCAATGGGCCAAAGTCGCCGTGATCGACGTTGGCGGTCGGAAGACCGTGATGGACAAGCTCTACACCTTCCGCGGCGACAATGATGAATCATGGGAGCGCGCCGAGATCTTCGTGTCCCGCGAGGTCATGGCCGCGCTCGGCACACCCGCGCCGATCGCGCTTGCCGTGTTCGATTTCGAGCTTGAGGACATGACCGCCGCCTCAGCGGCTGCGTCGGCATCTTCGGATGTGTCATACCTGGCCGAGGTCACCGGCAGCGTGCGCGATGCCCTCGGCCAATCCGGCCGCTACCGCATCGTCGACGTCGGAGGCACGGGCGGAGAGGCGGCGAAGGCGCGCGCTTTACGCGACTGCGATGGCTGCGAGGCGGCGATTGCGCAAAAGCTCGGCGCGGATCAGTCGCTGATCGGCGTGGTGCGGCGGGTCAGCCGCACCGAATACACGCTCGGCTTCCAGGTTCGCGATGCCAGGACCGGCGCGGTGCTGGCGCGCGGCGACAGCGGCCTGCGCATGGGCGCGGACTATTCATGGAAGCGCGGCGCCGTGCGGCTGGTCAGCGATCGGCTGATCGGGGGGCAGGCGCAGCCTTAGCGCGATGAGTTTTGGTTGAATCGACGCGAGCCCGGAGCTCGGATCACCTCTCCCGAAGGGCCCCGAAGGGAGAGGTCGGAGCGCATCGAAAGATGCGATCCGGGTGAGGGGTTACGGCCTCACCGAATGCTGCGGCCCCTCACCCGGATTGCTGCGCAATCCGACCTCTCCCCGCTGGGGAGAGGTGAACCCGGACAGCCGACTGAACCTAATTTCGTCGCGCTCAGAACGTCAACTGCACCTTCATCGACCGGGAGCGGTCGCTCGCGAGCTCGAACGCCGCGACCGCGTTCTCGAACGGCATGGTCGCCGTGATCAGCGGTTTCACGTCGATCAGGCCTTCGCCCATCAGCCGCACCGCGAGCTCGAACTCGGGGTCGAAGCGGAAGGTGCCGCGGAGCTGCAATTCCTTGGCGACGATGGAATTGATCGGCAACGTCATCTCGCCGCCGAGGCCGAGCTGCACGAGTGTGGCGCCGGGCCGCAGCACGTCGAGCGCGGTGCGTAGCGCAGCCTGGTTACCGGACGCCTCGAACAGCGTGTCGAACACGCCCTTGCCGGCGCGCCAGGGATCGAGGGCCGTAGCGTTGGTCGCGACATTGATGGCGTGAGTAGCGCCGAGCTTTCGGGCGACCGCAAGCGGTGCATCGGCAACGTCGGTGACCACGATCTCGGCGGCGCCGCCGAAACGCGAGACCAAAATCATCAGGGCGCCGATCGGGCCGCAGCCGGTGATCAGCACCCGCTTGCCGAGCAGGGGGCCAGCCTGCTTGCCGGCATGCAGGCACACCGCAAGCGGCTCGGCGACCGCAGCTTCGGCGAGCGACAGCTTGTCCGCGATCGGCACAGCCTGCGCCGCGTCGACCGTGATGAATTCACGGAAGCCGCCTTGCACATGGGGAAAGCGCATCGCGCTGCCGAGGAAGCGCATGTCGAGGCACTGGTTGCGCATGCCTTCCTGGCAATGCAGGCATTGTCCGCACGGCTTGCTCGGATTGACCGCGACGCGCGTGCCGGGCTTCACGCTGGTGACGCCGTCACCGACCGCCGCGACCTCGCCGGCGATCTCGTGCCCCAGCGCCATCGGCTGCTGGATGCGCACGACACCGAAGCCGCCGTGGTGGTAATAGTGCAGGTCGGAGCCGCAGATGCCGCCGTTGGCGATCTTGACGCGGACTTCACCCGGGCCGGGCTCTGCATCGGGATAGTTGTCGATCCGCAGATCTTTTGGAGCGTGGATGACGACGGCGCGCATGGGCTCGTTCCTTCAGCGTTTCGCGGGTCACATCGCGGCGATCATGCCGCCATCGACATAGATGATCTGGCCGTTGACGTAGGTGGAGGCGTCCGACGCCAGGAAGATCGCGGCGCCCACCAGCTCGTCCGGCTTGCCCCAGCGTTTGGAGGGGATACGGCCCATCAGCCAGTTGTTGAAGTCGGTGTTGTTGACCAGCGCCTCGTTCATGTCGGTAAGCATGTAGCCGGGGCCGATCGCGTTGGCCTGGATGCCGTGCTGGGCCCATTCCACCGCCATCGAGCGGGTGAGGTTCCTGATGCCGCCCTTGGCCGCGGTGTAGGGCGCGATCGTGGGGCGCGCCAGCTCGCTGCCGAGCGAGCCGATATTGATGATCTTGCCGTGCTTGCGCGGGATCATGCGCTTGGCCGCTTCGCGGCCGATCACGAAGGCGCTGGTGAGATTGGTCTCGATTACCTTGCGCCACTCGTCGGTGGTGAATTCCACCAGCGGCTTGCGGTGCTGGATGCCGGCATTGTTGACGACGATGTCGACCGCAAGACCTTTTTTGTCGAAATCGTTGAACGCCGCGACGATCGCGGGCTCATCGGTCACGTTGAAGGCTGCGCCTTCGGCCTGGTGCCCGGCTGCGCGAAATTCGGCGACGGCCTGCTCGACGCGCTTGGGATCGACGCCGTTGACGATGATCCTGGCGCCGGCTTTGGCCATGCCCTCGGCGATGGCACGGCCGAGGCCGCGGGAGGAGCCGGTCACGAGCGCGGTGCGGCCGGAGAGGTCGAAGAGGGCGGTGCTCATCTCAAAATTCCTTAGGCGTTGGAGCGGCGCACGGTGAGATCGCTGCGGTCGAACACCGCGGGCAGCAGGTCGACGCCTAGGCCGGGGCCTTCCATCGGGAAGACATAGCCGTCCTTGATCACCGGCATCGTCGTGACAAGCTCGTTATACCAGCCCTTGTAGAAAGCGCGCACCGATTCCTGGATCAGCGTGTTGGGCTGGCTGAACGACATGTGGATGGCCGCGATGAAGCCGATCGGGCCGATGCAGTCGTGCGGCGCGAACGGCCGGTGATAGGTCTCGGCCATTGCCGCGATCTTGCGGCCTTCGGTCAGGCCGCCGGTCCAGCACAGGTCCGCCATCACCACATGCATGGCATCGCGGTCGAGCATGTCCTTGTAGGGGAAGCGCGAGCCCAGCGTCTCGCTGGCGCAGACCCAGACGTCGGTTGAACGCGCATATTCAGCCAGCGCCTGCGGCGAATTCATCCGGATCGGATCTTCGTACCAGGTCGGCTTGTAGGGCTCGAGCGCGCGCGCGATCTGCTTGGCAGTCGGCAGGTTCCAGAGCGAATGGAGCTCGACCATGATCTCCATCTTGTCGCCGACGGCTTTACGGATCTTCTCGAACGGCTCGATCGCCTGCTTCATCTGCGCGGCGGTGATGTAGAGACCCTTGTTTTCCTGCGCCGCCGGATCGAACGGCCAGATCTTCATCGCGGAGATGCCGTTTTCCAAAAGGCTTTCGGCGAGCGCGTCGGCGCGATGCATGAAGCCGTCGAGATCCTCATAGGGACCCTTGGAGACGCCGAGATTCCAATTCGCGACCGGGCTGATATTGGTCGAGCGGACGTACTGCGTGCCGGCGCAGGTGTTGTAGATGCGCTGCTTGTCGCGGCAGAGGCCGCCGAGCATCTGGTGGACCGGCTGTTTGCAGACCTTGCCGAACAGATCCCACAGCGCGATGTCGATCGCGGACGCTGCGCGGTATTCGACGCCGGTCGAGGACTGCGCCATCGGCAGGTTCAGCATGTCGCGATGGATTGCCTCGATGTGCAGGGGATTGCGGCCGAGCAGACGGCCGGCAAAGGTGTCATGGATCTGCGCTTCTACCGCGCCTGCGCCATAGAAGGTTTCGCCGAGACCGATCACGCCCGTGTCGGTGTGGATGCGCACCCAGATGACGTTGGAGAATTCCTCGGTGCGCAGCGTCTCGATCGACGTGATCTTCACGGCAAAAGTCCTCCCGTCGCAGGCGCGTAGCGCCTGCCTTGTTGTCATTGCACGAAGCGGGCCGGCGGCCGTCTTACGCCTGCTTGTAATATATCACAACATGTTTTAAGGGTGCCACAAATTAAGGCGCCACCCTGCAACGAGAGCGCGGGCTGACGGGAGAGGACGACATGGCACGGCGCAAGCGCGCGCTCGAGATGGTGAGAAACGACGATGACGGCGAGGGCAAGCCCAGCCGGCGCAACCGTCTCAACTTTTTCGAGCTCGCCTATCAGAGGATCGAGGAACTGCTCGTCCACTGCGAGCTCAAGCCCGGACAATTCATGACGATGCTGGAATTGCAGCATATTACCGGCTACGGGCGCACACCGGTGCATCACGCCGTCAATCGTCTCTCCGCCGATACATTGATCATCATCCGTCCGCGTCACGGCCTGCATATCGCGCCGATCGACCTGGCGCGTGAGCGCATGCTGCTTGGCCTGCGCCGCGACATGGAGCGTTTCGTGATCCGGCTTGCGGCGGACCGCGCCAGCCTCTCGCACCGCAATCAGGCGCTGCACATCGAGCGCCTCCTGCGCGAGCGCCGCGCCAGCCTGACCCTCGACGAATTCAACAGTCTCGACCGCCGCATTGACGCGCTCGTGCTGGAAGCAGCCGGCGAGCCCTTCCTGGTGCACACGATGCGGCCGTTGCACACGTTGTACCGCCGCATCGGCTACATCCATCACCGCTTCATGCCGGGGCAGGCTGAGCTATCGGCCACGATCGACCACCATCTCGCCATTCTCAGTGCGGTCGGTGGCCGCCACGTCGAGGACGCCGTGAAGGCGAGCGATGCACTGATCGACTACATGGATTCGATGTTCACAGGCATGGAGGCGGGGATCGACCCGCGCCTGCTCGATTGCAGCATCGAGCCGCTACTCGACGCGTAAAGAGTTTTGAAGAGAGGACCAAGTATGTCAACGATGGCCATGCCACAACCGACCGCGAGCGAAGCCGCGGTTCGCTACCTCATTACGAACTACAGCCCCAAGGGCAACAAGGTCGGCTGGCTGATGATGGCCTCGATCCTGGTCGAGGCCTGGGATCTCTATTCGATCGCCTTCGTGCTGATCTTCATCCGTGAACAATACAATCCCGATCCACTGATGCTGGGCCTTGCCGCGGCCGGTACGCAGGGCGGTGCTCTGATCGGCGCGCTGCTCGGCGGCTGGCTCTCCGACAAGATCGGCCGCCGCGTGATGTTCCTGGTGACGATGGTGATGTTCATCGTGCTTGCCCTGGCGCAGGCCTTCGTGCCGAGCGTCGGTTGGCTCGTGGTCATCCGCTTCCTGCTCGGCATTCCACTCGGCTCGGACATCTCGACCGGCTACACCTACATCATGGAATCCATGGCCAAGGGCGAGCGCGAGGTCATGGGCAATCGTTGGCAGTTCATGTTCGCGGTCGGTGAGGTTCTGACCATCGGCGTCATCGTGATCTTCCTCCTGATCGACATGCAGCACGAGATGCTGTGGCGCGTGACGCTCGGCCTCGGCGCGGTGCCGGCGCTGATCATCCTGATCATGCGTCACGACGTGCCGGAGACGGCGGTCTGGCTGGTGCAGAAGGGACGCTACCGTGAGGCAAAGCAGGTCGCGCGCGAGATGTTCAACGACAATCTCGAAATGCTGCCCGACCACGACGTGGAGGTGCCGAAGGTCAGCACCCGCGCGTTCCTCGCCGACCTCAAGAAGGACCCGATCCGCTGGCGCGCCACCATCTATGGCTGGATCGCCTGCTTCGCCCAAGGCAGCGAGTTCTCGACCTTCGCGTTCTACCTGCCCGTGCTCTTCGTCATGGTCGGCGTGTCGAGCGTGCTCGGCAACAATCTGGTCACGATGGCGCTGTTCTGCTTCGCTGCCCTGTCCGGCTGGGTCGGTCCGCTCCTGACGCCAAAGATCGGCCATCGCGGCATCGCGATTGCGGGCTTCGGCATCGTGCTGGCCTCGCTGCTGGTCGCGGCTTTCGCGCTCTACACCGACAACAAGATGCTGCTGCCGTTCGCGGCCGCCGCCATGCTGTGGGGCCATTACTGGGACGCTTCGAACTGCATGACGATCCCGACCATGGTCGCCAAGCCGAAATATCGCGGCACGGCCAGCGGCTTCGCCTACATGTTCGTGAAGCTGCCGTCGTTCCTGGCGATCTTCCTGTTCCCGTCGCTGTTTGCAGCGATCGGACAGGCCGGTGCCACGCTGTTCGTTGCGATCTTCCCGCTGATCGGATTGCTCGCCGCAATCTTCATCCTGCCGGAAGTCTACGGCTATGAGAACGACTGACGATGGCTGCCTACCTGGTCGCGGCAGCCAATGCCGCGATCAGGGCAGGCGGCATCACCAGCATGCCGAGCTTGAGGAACCGCCAGGCGCCGACCTCGATCTTCTCGCGGCGGAGCGCGACCAGCCAGAGAATGGTGGCGAGCGAGCCGGTCACCGATAGGTTGGGGCCGAGATCGACGCCGATCAGGATGGCGCTGATCACCGGTGCGGGCAGATGATCGCTGGCGGCAACCGAGCCCGCGACGAGACCGACGGGAAGATTGTTGGCGATGTTGCCGGCGATCGCAGTGGCAATGCCGACGCTCCAGGCGGCTTTCGTGACGGATTGCGCGACCGCTTCATGCAGCAGCGCGCTGAGCTGCCCGATCACGCCGGTCTTGATCAGCGCTTCCACCATCACGAAGAGCCCGCCGACCAGCGGCAACACGCTCCATGAAACGCCGCGCAGCACGGGCAGCGGCGATTCGCGGCTGAGCAGCAGGACGATGGCGGCTGTGACCACACCGCAGATGAAGGTCGGCAGGCCGAGTTGTTTGTCCAGCGCAGACGCTGTCACGAGCACGACGCCGATGGCGACGATGCCTGCGGCGGTCAACTTGCCGCCGCGGCCGAGCCTTGGATGCGGCACGCTACGCGCAATCGTTTCTTCCTTCAAAGCGCGGTGCTGGGTCAGGCGCAGCACGACATAGGTGAGCAGGATCGCAGCCGCCGAGGGCAAGGCGAACAGGCGCAGCCATTCGGTGAGCTGCGGCATGCGCGCGCCGAACACGACGAGATTGGCGGGGTTGGAGATCGGCAGCACGAAGCTCGCGGCATTGGCGATGAAGGCGCAGACGAACAGATAAGGCAGCGGCTTGGCGCCGGCCGCGCGCGTCGCGGCATAGACGGCCGGCGTCAGGACAATCGCGGTTGCATCGTTGGAGAGCAGGACGGTCACGACGGTACCGACGAGGAAGATCAGCAGAAACAGCCGCTGCGGCGAGCCGCCCGCATATTCCACTGCGAGGGCCGCGAGATAGTCGAACAGGCCTTCGAGCCGCGCCAGCTCGGCGATGAGCATCATGCCGATGAGGAAGAGATAGACGTCGACGCCTTTCTCGATTCCGGTGAGTGCATCGTGCCATGGCAGGATGCCGAAAATCACCAGTGCGGCGGCGCCGATGACGGCCCAGATCGCCTCGGGCAGGCGAAACGGACGGGTGATGACGCCAGCGGTCGCGGCTGCGATGATGCTCCAGGCCCAGATGGCGTCATGCGGCGCGTTCGGCACGTTCAGTTCCTGATGTGAAGCCGGTTCATTCGGCAGCGATAGCGGATGCCGAGGCCGCTGTCTTCCCCCGCGTCCGCAGGGCGCCATCGGTGATTTGCCGCGTCTCGGGCAGAGCGAGCATGCAGATGACGGCGCCGATCGCAGCCACTGCGCCGAGCGTGATGAACGCGGCACTATAGCCCGCGCCGACCACGACCAGACCGGCAAGCGTCGTCGACAGCGCCGCGCCGATGCTCTGGGCGGTGATGACCGCACCCTGTGCGACGTTGAAGCGGCCGGTGTTGCGCATGAGATCGGCGACGATAACGGGAAAGATCGCACCAAAAATGCCGGCGCCGACGCCGTCGAGAAGCTGCACGCCGACCAGCCAGAACGGATTGTCCGAGAGCGTGTAGAGCGCGCCCCGAAGAGGCAGGATCAAGAGCGCGGCGAGGAAGAAGCGCTTGTGGCCCCAGCGGTCGGCCCTCGCGCCGACCAGCATCGCGAACGGCACCATCACCACCTGAGCGGCCACGATGCAGGCCGACATCAGGCTGGTGCCCATGTTCTTGTCCTGGAGCGCGAGCTTTTGCCCGACCAGCGGCAGCATCGCCGCGTTGGAGAGGTGAAAAAGCAGCACGCAGATTGCGAAGACGAGCAGCGGGCGGCAGGTCAGCAGCACGGCGAGGCCCGATGGTGCTTCCCTCTGCGTATCCGTGTCGGCTTCGTGCAGCCCGCGAGCGAGGTCGTGGTCGATGATGCGAGCGGGGATCGCAAGGATGCTGACGAGGCTTGCAACCGCCATAGTGGCGAGGAGATAGAACACGACCTTCGGGCCAAACCAAATTGCGGAGAGTCCGGCAAGTCCGGCTGCCACCGCGTTGCCGGCGTGATTAAAAGTCTCGTTGCGGCCGATCCGCCGGGTGAAGGCGGCGTGGCCGAAGATGCCGAGCGAGACGGCCGCGATCGCCGGGGCAAAGACGACGGCAGCCGCGTGCGCGATGCCTTGCGAGATCGCGACCGACAGGAAGCTCGGAAACAGCGGCAGGGACAGCGAGCCGAGAGCCACCATGATGGCGGCGATCGCCATGACCAGCCGCTTCGCTCGCGTCGCATCGACCAGCGCGCCGGCTGGCGTCTGCGCCACGATGCCGGCGATGGTCGCAATCGACATCACGAGGCCGATGCGGGCCTCGTCCCAGTGCTGCTCGGTGAGGAGGTAGACGGCAAGATAGGGGCCGAGCCCGTCGCGGACGTCGGCGAGGAAGAAGTTGGCCGCATCCAGCGCACGGCCAGCCTGTTTTGCCGGATCGGGAGCTTGGCTCGACATGGGTTTCTCGATCGAGGTGCGGTCGCCCCGGCAGAAACCAATCTCACGCCCGCTTTGTTCCCCTCAAAACTTCACGGCCAGCAGCACCGCGCCGGCGCCGATCATGGCGATGCCGAGCCAGCCCTGGGTCGTCGGGCGCTCGCCGAGAAAGGCGAAGGCGAAGAGGGCCACCAGCACGACGCTGAGCTTGTCGATCGGCGCGACCAGCGTCGCGGGGCCGAGCTTCAGCGCGCGAAAATAACAGAGCCAGGATGCGCCGGTCGCAAGCCCCGACAGCACCAGGAACAGCCAGGTCTTCGACGAGATCGCCGACGGCATGGCGAACTGGCCCGTGAAGGACAGCAGCACCGAGAAGGCAAGCAGCACGACGACGGTGCGGATGAAGGTTGCCAGATCCGGATTGATGTTCTCAACGCCGACCTTGGCGAAGATCGCGGTCAGCGCCGCAAAGCAGGCCGAGAGCAACGCCCAGGTCTGCCAGGCGGAGAGGAGGACGGATTTCATCTCGTTCAAAAGCCTGTCGTTTGTAACGGCGCGATAGCGCCGTCATTGCGAGCGCAGCGAAGATTCCATGGGGAGTGGATAGCGACCAAGTCTGAGGCCAGACTGAGGTTGCAAAATCCATCCAACCTGGAGACGACGATGTTGCTCGATCATCCTTCCGACGGAC
>JAEWFG010000209.1 GCA_023388935.1 Pseudomonadota bacterium
ACATTGGATTCTCCTGCACGGAATGCAAGCGTGGATACCGCAAGCCCCACCGTCAGGCAAGGTGCGGGGAGGAGGGCCGTAAGTGAGGTTGCTTAGCGGCGCGGCGCTTGGCTGACTTCGCTCACGACCTGGCGATAGCGAGCAAGCGCGACATCCTCGCGATATTTCTCGGCAATGCCGGTCGCACGAATGCCCTTGTCCATTGTGGCCTGCCGATCGCCGGCCGCCTCGCGAATGGCGCGGGCGAGCTCGGCGGGATCTTCCGGTGGAACGACCCACCCGATCGCCTCTTCGCTAAGCACGAGCGCGCTTTCCGAATTTGCTTCCGAGGTAACGACGACCGGCCGCCCGACGGCGAGGATGTTGTAGAGACGGCTCGGGATCGAGACGCCGGCGATATGCCGGCGATAGGGAATGATCCAGAGATCGGCGGCCGAGAGGAATTCGACCAGTTCGCTTTCGGGAACGGGTTTCACGATAGTGACGTTTTCAAGCCGGTCCTTAGCATAGAGATCGTTGAGCGTGGCCCAGCCCACGCCCCACCCGGATAGGATGAAATGAATATCCGTTCTGCCCCGCAATAGGCGGGCCGATTCGAACACCGTGACGGGGTCATGGGTGAAGCCGAGATTGCCCGACAGGCCGACGATGAAGCGGGACGAATCCGGTGCGCGGAAGCGACCGGTCGGATCGATGTCACGATAGCGGATCGGAATCAGCGCCCAATTGGGAATGAACCGAAGCCGGTCTATCGTGACGTCGGGATATTTCTCGATGAGCGGCGCCACATCACGCCCGATTACGATGATCGCGTCTAACCTCCGGAACAGAAACGCGTTGGCCAAGCGGATCGAGCGCACTGCAAGGGATTTGGAGCGGGCTATGCCAGCGGCCTCGAGCGCTTCCGGATAGAGGTCGTAGATCAGGAGCATGGTCTTTGCGCCTCGCAATCTGGCTGCGAGAAGCACGGTGTAGGGCAGGGTGAACGGTGTCGTGACACAGAACACGATGTCGTCCGGCGTCGCCCGCCTCAGAACAGAGAAGAACATCCGGGCCGCAAGCAGGCAGATGGCTGCTGCGCGTTGGACGATCGCCGACTTGCGTGGATTCCAGCTCTTGAGTTCGACAACCTCGGGCTTGCCGGGTTGACCGGCCACGCGCGAGCCTGGTGTCGCGGAAATCACGACGACCTGGCGATCCTGGGTGAGACTGTTGGCGATCTTGCTGACATAGACAGCCGTCGTGGTTGCATCGGGCGGATAGAATTGGGCCGCTATGATCAGCTTTGCGGGAGTATCCATGTGCGGGCGCGATCCTCGCCGGTCAGGCGCGGGGCTGTGAAAGCCCTTTGGCCTGGCTCTCCGCCAGATAGGCTACGTAAGCATGGCGGATGCCGTCTTCCAGCGATGTCCTGGCGCGCCAGCCGAGTTTGGCAAGCCGGCTGATGTCCAGCAGCTTGCGCGGCGTGCCGTCCGGTCGCGACGTGTCAAAACGGATTTCGCCGCTATAGCCGACGACTTCGGCGACGACGCGCGCAAATTCGGCAATGGTGATGTCCTCGCCGGTCCCGATGTTAATCAGCTCGGCGCTTGAATAGGTCTTCATCAGGTGCACGCAGGCGTCCGCCATGTCGTCGACATAGAGAAACTCGCGCCGTGGCATGCCAGTGCCCCAGACGACGACACTCTTGCCGCCTGCGACCTTTGACTCGTGGAAGCGCCGGATCAGCGCGGCGACGACATGGCTGTATTCGGGATGATAGTTGTCGCCGGGGCCGTAGAGATTGGTCGGCATCACGCTGATGAAATCGCTGCCGTACTGGCTGCGATAGGCTTCCGCCATCTTGATGCCGGCGATCTTGGCGATCGCATAGGGCTCGTTGGTCGGCTCGAGTGGGCCCGTCAGCATCGTATCCTCGCGGAGCGGCTGAGCCGCGAGTTTGGGATAGATGCAGGACGAGCCCAGAAACATCAGCTTCTCCGCGCCGTTCTGGTGCGCGGCGTGGATCACGTTCGCGGCGATCGCGATGTTGTCGTAGATGAACTCGGCCCGCAGCGTGTTGTTGGCGACAATGCCGCCGACCTTGGCTGCGGCCAAAAAGATCACCTGCGGCCGCGTCTTTGCGAACCAGTCGAATACGGCAGCCTGATTGCAGAGATCGAGCTCACTGCGGCTTGTCGTGATCAGCTTCACATCTTCTTGCGCCAGCCGGCGCACGAGCGCGCTGCCGACCATGCCGCGATGGCCGGCGACGTAAACAGTCTTGCCTTTTAGCTCAAACCGAGTGCTTGCCATGGGCGATTTCCCGCTTGGCCTCGGCCAGATCGCTCGCCATCATCTCCTGCACGAGCTGGGCAAATGTCCGCTTCGGCTTCCAGCCAAGCTGGTTGCGCGCCTTGCTGGCGTCGCCGATGAGAAGATCGACCTCGGTGGGGCGGAAATAGGTCGGATCGATTCGCACCACCGTCCGTCCGCTCTTGCGGTCGACGCCGGTCTCCTCGACGCCTTTGCCGCGCCACTCGATCTGGCGGCCCACTTCGGCAAAAGACAGCTCGACCATTTCGCGGACCGAGCGGGTCTCGCCGGTCGCAAGCACGAAGTCATCGGGCTTGTCGGCCTGAAGGATCATATTCATGCCCTCGACATAGTCTTTGGCATGTCCCCAATCGCGCTTTGCCTCGAGATTGCCGAGATACAGCGTATCCTCGATCCCGACCTCGATGCGGGCGACGCCGCGCGTGATCTTGCGGGTGACAAAGGTCTCTCCGCGGATCGGGCTTTCGTGATTGAACAGGATGCCGTTCGAGGCAAACATGCCATAGGCTTCGCGATAGTTCACCGTGATCCAGTAGCCGTAGAGCTTTGCGACGCCGTAAGGCGAGCGCGGATAGAACGGCGTGGTCTCCTTCTGGGGCACCTCCTGTACGAGCCCGTAGAGCTCGGAGGTCGAGGCCTGATAGAAGCGCGTCTCCTTCTCCATGCCGAGGATGCGGATCGCTTCCAGCAGCCGCAGCACGCCGATCGCATCGGCATTGGCGGTGTATTCCGGACTTTCGAAACTGACGCCGACATGGCTCTGGGCGGCAAGATTGTAAATCTCGGTCGGCCGGATCTGCTGCATGAGGCGGATCAGATTGGTCGAATCGGTCATGTCGCCGTAGTGCATCAGGAACGGCACGTTGCCGAGATGCGGATCCTGGTAGAGATGGTCGACACGCGCGGTGTTGAAAGAGGACGAGCGCCGCTTGATGCCATGCACGACATAGCCAAGCGACAGCAGATGTTCGGCCAAATAAGCGCCGTCCTGCCCGGTCACGCCGGTGATCAGGGCGATGCGCTGTTTGGAGTCTTGAGCATTCATGGCCGGTTCCAGGCAAGCCTCTTCGAGTTGACGCGGTTGCGTATCCTACTTTTCCGACGGTGTCTTGTTTTCCAGCAGGGGCCGATTGTCAAGAAAATGTCCCCGTATATTCAACGGGTTGCGGCTGGGATCAAGGAAGCCGGTAAGGCCGCCTAGCCGGTAGACCGGGCGAATCCATCGGTTCCCGCCTTTCTGCGTGGCGGGAGAGCGTGGTCGCCTCAGGGGAGCTTCAATGCCTCGCGGACGAAGGTCGCGAGATTGCCTTCCCGGAACAGCAGCCCGCGGATGCCCGCTGCACGCGCAGCCTGAAGGTCGCGGTCCTGATCGCCGATTAGGAAGCTCCTGTTGGCTGCAACGGGAAAGCGCTGCATCAGGTCGGTGATCATGCCCGGTCCGGGCTTGCGCCGGTGGCTGTCGCGACGATAGCGCTCGATGGGGGCCTCGGGATGGTCTGGACAATACTCGAACGCATCGATATGCGCACCCACCGCGGCGAGCTCCTCCGCCATCCAGCAGTGGAGGGCGTCTACGGCGCTCTCATCATAGAAGCCGCGGGCGACGCCGGACTGATTGGTGACGACGAAGGCGAAATAGCCAGCCTCGTTCACTAGCCTGACCGCCTCGCGCGCGCCGTCCATCCATTCGAACTTCGCGGCCTCGAAGAGGTAGCCCGCGTCGTGATTGAGGACGCCGTCGCGGTCGAAGAAGACGGCCGGGCGCGTTGATGTCGTCGTCATAGGGTGCCGCAACAGATGTGTGCGATCCTTGTTCACCGTTTCGCCAGCGGCTTGTCAAGGATGTCGCAAACGTGCAGCCAGGACTGCTCCTAGCGCTCATCAGCGATCGCCTTGTCATCGTCCGGCAGCGCGACCGGGCTGACGGGCTCGACATTGCCGCCGAGTTTGGCGCGCAAATTGGCCGCGATCTCCTCCGTAGGGGTTCGTTCACGGCTTCAGTTTCCGCTCTCAGCGTCATCGTCGGCCTCGCCCGGGCGCGTGACGACGATGCGCAATCTTCCGAGCTTGGAATGGCACTCTCGACCATAAGCCGGCCCGCAGGCAACTCACGGCAGGACGATCCAATATTTGTGCCTGGCAATGTTGGGATCGCTGGCATCACTGGACGAAAATATGATCTTGCCGGGGAGGTGCGAAAACCGGCCGGCGCCGAGACTCTGAATATCTTTGAAAGTACTGTGACCTGGGCCGATCTGGTGGCCGTCTTCATAAATTTCTGCCGGTGAGCTGCGATCGTGCTCGACTGTTGGATCGTCGGCCTTTTCGTCAATCTGAGCGGCATAAACCGGCAAGATCGTGCCCCTGAACGCGTGCCCTGCCTCCTGGATGTACGGCCCAAGGATCTGGGCGACCACGCGTCCCTTTGGACGCGGATCAACAAACGACCGCTCGAAGTACAAGGCGGTTGGCAGATAGACGATCGCGATCAGCAGAACCGCCATTGCAATCTTAACGGGGCTATTCAACATCCTTCGGCCGATCCGGTTCATTCGAGAAACTCATACTTAAATGCCACGGCCTCAGGTTCGTTCTTCTCGGACCATGTCTCCTTATCGTCGACCTGCTTGCTGGTGTTGACGTAGACGACGATGGTCATCGGATCACCCTATAGACCTTGGCTCTCCTGCGC
>JAEWFG010000268.1 GCA_023388935.1 Pseudomonadota bacterium
CGCCCCCGGGGGCGGCGCGGGGGGCTGGCGGGGCGCCCCCCGCGGCAGGGGGTCCCAGACGTTCCACTGGCAAATCCGGTCGTTGCGCCGCTGGGCGAGATCGAGATGGATGTGGTCCTCATGGTACCAGTCCGAGCCTGGGCCGAGTACAGTGGAGAAGCGCGAGCAGACCGAATGCAGGACGCGCTCGCGCACCTCGCGCGACATGGTGCGGTCGGTCAGGCCGATCGACTGCCCGTTAGCCAGCTTGATGGCGCGGACGTCGAGCGCGTCGGCCTTGCCGTGCTCGGACAGCATGGCGCCGGCAATGCGGTTGCGGCCGCGGCACTCGAAGGAATCGAAATTGTCGAGATCGCTGATGGTCGAGCCGAGACTCGCGGCCAGCGGCACCATGTCCTTGCGCACCCAGTCGGCGATGGCGGACGCCATAGTGCAGCGGAGGATTGCCGCTGGCTTGACCGCCACCCTGCGCTTGTCCGGCAGCACGATGGCTCCGAGCCGCACCAAATCCTCTCCGCCGCAGCCGCCCGGACCGCGGATATCAGGAATCGAGGGTGCGATCGCAATCTCCTCGGTCAGCGCCAGCCGGCAGGCTGAGACCTGCTTCTCGGGCGGCGGCGCGGCCTCGGCCGGCTTGCCGGCACCAGGCTTGTCCGCAGAAGGCTTGCCAGCGGCCTCCGATGCGGCCTCGCCTGATGCCTTGGGGGCCTCTTCGGGGCGCGGCTTCGGCAAGGGGATCTTGGCCGAGTGGACCGTCCCGCGCGGCCGTGGAGTACCAATCCCCAAAATATCGAGGGGTGGAGCATGTTTTCGGGCCTCCGCCCTCTGGGCGAGCACTACCGAGAGTCCGAGCACGACGGTAACCATTGCCGCGCCGGCGGACATATAGCCGCGACAAGACCATTTGCGACGAAAGTCCGGCAGGCTAAAACTCATGACAATTCTTTGGCCCTGCGCTGAGAGCAACAACGCGCCCAGCGACTTCTCGGAGGAACGTCGGAATGCTTGGTTTGATGCAAGATTGGCCCCTGCTCTGCCACCGGATCATCGAACACGCCGCCAGGATTCATGGCAAGCAGGAGGTCGTCACGCGATCGGTCGAAGGGCCGATCCATCGCACCACCTATGGCGAAATCCACAAGCGCTCGCTCAAGGTCTCGCAGATGTTGGAGCGCGACGGCATCAAGCTCGGCGACCGCGTCGCCACGATTGCCTGGAACACCTGGCGCCATCTCGAGGTGTGGTACGGCATCATGGGGATCGGCGCCATCTGCCATACTGTCAACCCCCGCCTTTTCCCCGAGCAGATCGCCTGGATCATCAACCATGCGCAGGATCGCATCGTGATGACCGACATCACCTTCGTTCCGGTCCTGGAGAAGATCGCCGACAAGCTGGGAAGCGTGGAACGCTACATCGTGCTCACCGACAAGGCGCACATGCCGCAGACCACGCTGAAGAACGTTATCGCCTACGAGGACTGGATCGCAGAGGCCGACGGCAAGTTCAAATGGAAGGACTTTGACGAGAACACGGCAGCTGCGATGTGCTACACGTCGGGAACCACCGGCGATCCGAAGGGTGTGCTGTACTCGCATCGCTCCAACGTGCTGCACGCGCTGATGGCCAACAATGTCGACGCGCTGGGCACCAGCGCGTCCGAGACAATGCTGCCGGTGGTTCCGCTGTTCCACGCCAACAGCTGGGGCATCGCCTTCTCCGCGCCCTCGCAGGGCACCAAGCTCGTCATGCCCGGCGCAAAGCTCGACGGCGCCTCGGTCTACGAACTGCTTTCGACCGAGAAGGTTACGCACACCGCGGGCGTGCCCACGGTGTGGCTGATGCTGCTCCAGCACATGGCCGCCAACAATCTGAAGCTGCCGGATCTGAAGATGGTGATCTGCGGCGGCTCGGCGATGCCGCGCTCGATGATCAAGGCCTTCCTCGACATGGGCTCGAACGTCCGCCACGCCTGGGGCATGACCGAGATGAGCCCGATCGGCAGTGTCGCAGCGCTGAAGCCTCCCTTCCAGAATGCGACCGGCGATGCTCGGCTCGACGTGCTGCAGATGCAGGGCTACGCGCCCTTCGCGGTGGAGATGAAGATCACCGACGATGCCGGCAAGGAGCTGCCGTGGGACGGCAAGACCTTCGGCCGCCTCAAGGTTTCCGGCCCCGCCGTCGCCAAGGCCTATTACCGTATCGACACCAACATCCTCGACGAGGACGGCTTCTTCGACACCGGCGACGTCTCGACCATCGACGAGGACGGCTACATGCGGATCACGGACCGCTCCAAGGACGTGATCAAGTCCGGCGGCGAGTGGATTTCCTCGATCGACCTCGAAAACCTTGCGGTCGGCCATCCCGCCGTGGCGGAAGCCGCCGTGATCGGCGTGTTCCATCCCAAATGGGACGAACGTCCGCTGCTGATCGTGCAACTCAAGCAGGGCCAGCAGGCGAGCCGCGAGGAGATCCTGAAGTACATGGACGGCAAGATCGCCAAATGGTGGATGCCTGACGACGTCGCCTTCGTCGACGGTATCCCGCATACGGCGACCGGCAAGATCCTGAAGACTGCGCTGCGCGACCAGTTCAAGGATTACCGCTTCCCGAACGCGGCGGCTTGAGCGGACCGGGATAGCTTGCCCAAAACCTGTTCGGTCCTACGGTTGCGAATTCGCTTCAGCTCCCCCGTATCCGGGGGAGCTCGGTTTCATCACGGGCGCAACTCGATCCAATCTCGTAACGGCCTCTGGCCTTCCGGGAAGATCAAGGTCAGGCGGGCCGAACAATCATGATCTGACCCGACCTTCGGCGGATCATGCGCTAACGCTTTGCCTCCGCCTGGCCGGTGCTCTTCTGCCATTTCAGGAATTGTTGATAGAGCGCTTCATCCTGTTCCGGCGTTCGCGTGCTCTGCTGACCGGTTTCTCGGGCTTGCGCGGCCAGGAACTGATCGAATCTCGCGCGTGTATCGGAGGCCGGACCGGAATGCTGGTCGAGCCACTCCTGCGCCGGCGGGAAGCGTTTCCATCCCTTCAGCGGCGCGCTCAACACCACCTCCTTCCATTTCGGATGGAAGGGCGGCCGCTGCAGGTCTTTCAGCCGGTCGAAGAAGACCTGAACGAAATGCTCCACCTTGCCGTATCGCTCGGTCTTTGCGGGCCAGTTGTAGGCCGCAAGGATGGCGGGCACCGCGATCGTGTCAACGCGGCCGCCGGGTGGGATCAGTGCAGGATAGTCCTCCGCCTTGAGGACAGAGGGAAGATAATCGCTCTGCAAGGGCCCGCTATACGGGATCGGCACGAAATGTAGGTCGTCGCCCTTCACCTGGCTCACGCCCTTGGAGGGACTTCCCTGCACCGCGATCACCGCGTCGAGTTCGCCGTTCTTCAGTTTTTCATAGGCGATGCGCTGCTCTATATAGGCGTAGACCGGCTTGATGCCGAGCCTCTCGAAGATCGTGATCGCGGTGACGAAAGTGCCTCCATTCGGCAAGTCGACGGCAACACGTCGGCCGTTCAGATCGGCAAGGCTGCGGATCGACGACCGCGCGACGACGTGCATCTCCTCATTGTAGAGCTTCGTGATATAGACGAACTGGTTGCGGATGTTGCCGGTGTAGCCCTTCCTTTCCAGGTAATCGAGCGTATCGGCGCGCACGATGCCGAGATCGACCCCCTTTAGAAACAGGATGTCCGCAATGCTCTGGACCGAGCCCCTCCCGATGATCGGCAGCACGCGCATCCGGTCGCCGTCATCCAGCGCGGAGGCAAGGTCGGCGCCGAACTGGACATAGGTTCCACCGATTGTGCCTGACATCAGCGTCACGGTGTTGGCGTTGAGCCGCTCGCGCGTGCTCTTGCTGGTGCTGGAATAGCTGAAGATCGCCTTCAGGCCCTCGCTCACTGCGGCCGGATCGACCTCTCCTCCCCTGTCTTGCCTGTCTTGGGAAAAGGCCGGCGTTGCCAGCAGCAGCGCGACCCCGGCCGCGCGGCCGAATACCAGGTAGGTCAAACGTCGGATGATCATGTCGTGAAGCTCCGGATGGTCGAGATTGACAGGCGCGCGCGACGCACGTGTGGGATCAGCGGGTGGACATGAGCGTATCAAGCTGTCGCTGCGCCTCGGGGTCGCCCCATTCTCTTGCTTTCTCGTACCAGTTGCGGGCCTGCGCGAGGTCCGCGAGCGGGCCACCGGCGCCCAACTGCTTGAGCACGGACGGATCGTAGGTCCTGGCCACCAGCAGCGCGGCGCGCGCGTCTCCCCCTTCGGCCGCGCGCAGCAGCAATAGCCTCGCCGCCGAGACATCGCCGCTGGTGAGCAAATCCTGTCCGCGCTTGACGAGGCCAGAAACTTCCTTCGGATCCAGGTTGCGCACGGCGTCCATCTGCGCCGGTGGGGAGGCCGCCAAGGAGCGCGCCGGCGGTACGGCCGTGACGGCTGTCGACGGCTGCGGAGCAACTCGGGCGACGGGTTTCCAGGAAAGTCGGCTCGAGCCAACCACGAGCACGGCGCCATTGCTGTCACGCAATTCTGCCATCGCGAGCATCTGGCCGACGAAACCTTCTGGCGGAATGACCGACACGGCGGAAATTTCCGACGCGGGCACGCGCCACTCGTTGGCGACGCGGTTGCCAGACGTCAATCGTGCGTCGGCTGGCAATCCGTTGATGGCAACGATAGCGCCGGAAGGGGGACCCCCCGCGCGCATCCCAAGCGGCAAGGGGGCGTCAACAAGACCGCTGCTGTCCTCCACCGTAAGGGTGGCGACCTGCTTGCGTTGCGGTGCCGGACCGATCGCCGCCTTCACCGATTGCCAAAGCGATGACATCGACGTGGCGTCCGATTGAACTCCGGGCCTTTGCGACGCCGGAATGACCGTGACGAGGGTCAGCGCGATGCCTGCCGCAACCGCTGCCGCGATCGCGAACCTGACTGCTACGCTGAGCAGCGCGCGCCTTCCCGATTTACGGAGGGCGGCCGGCACCTCTATGGGCTCCATCGCCTCGCGCATGGCTTGGGCGACGGCGTGGGAGAACACGTCCGAATGGTCACGACGTCGCGGGTCGCCGGCCGATTGCAGGGGCGGGCCATCGGCAGTCAACGACGGATGCTCCGTGGACCGTTTCGGCGCCGCCGTCGGCTGCACCGCCCGCTCGCGCAACTTGCGCGGCGCGTAGTACAAGGGATCGTGCGGATCGATATAGCCTTCGTGCTGTCCACTACTCATACTGAACACTCGCCCTGATGGGGCAGCCACCAGCCGCGCTGGTCGGCACCGGCTACGCTGCTTGCGATCCTTGCAGCTCATGAGACGCAACCGCGCACATCCGGTCAGCCTTTGCTGCACAACCGGGAGCTGAGGCCACTTTTGCAACGTTTCCGGCTGACGCCCGCCGTTGTTTCTTGCCGTTGTTCTTTTTCACTGCCGTTCGCAGAAGTCCCTTTCGTCGGGACGGTCCCTCGCTTCGGCGGTTCCGACAACCTACAGTAGAGCCTTGGGGCGAAATTACGGCCAAGTCAATCTACAACTAAAGATCATTTAGATTGAATGGTTAATCAACTAAGTTGCAAAATCCCGTTTGTTCTCTGTGCCATATCGCCCGCAAACCTTGAAATTGCCGGTCCGCCGTGGTCTCAAGCAGCCAGCTTTCAACCGGCCCCCTCGCGGCGGGCCAAGCCCCAACCCGGCAGTTTTCACCGATGGCCCGCAGGTTTTCCGCTCCCTATCAGTCGGAGCCCGTGTCCAGCCTCGCGACCTGGGCGCGCAATCTGGCCGTGTTCGCGATATTGGCGGTGGTGGTGTCGATCATCATCGTCCGCTTCGGGTTCCTCGAGATGAAGCCGGCGCTCGCGACCTTCTTCGGTGGGCTTGCGATCGCCGGGCTCTCGATCCTGTTCGGGCTCGCCGGCTTTGCCGCGATCTGGCAGAACGGCTCGCGCGGTATGGCGCGCATTCTGCTCGCATTCCTGATCGCCGGGGCGATCCTCGCCTACCCTGCCTATCTCGGCCTGCAATACCGCAAGCTGCCGGCGATCCACGACATCACGACCGATCCGATCGACCCGCCGCGCTTCGAAGCGCTGGCGCGCCTGCGCACCGGCGAGGGCACGAACACGGCTGTTTATGCCGGCCTCTATTCAGCCGAGCAGCAGCGCCACTTCTATCCCGAGATCGAGCCGATCGAGCTCGAGATTTCAGTCGACCGCGCCTATGCGATCGCACTCCAGCTCGTCAACAAGCGCAAATGGCTCGTCATCGACGAGCGCGCGCCTCAGCCGCCGCGCCGAATCGGCCGCATCGAGGCGGTGGCGCGCACGCCGATCATGGGTTTTCGCGAGGACATTTCGATAAGAGTCGTGCCTGATGGCGACGATTCCCGTGTCGATATCCGCTCCGCCTCGCGCTATTTCGAGAGCGACCTCGGCAGCAACGCCGCACGCGTCACCAAGTTCATCGACGATCTCAACACCGCCGCCGATGCCGACGCGCTGAAACCGGTGAAGAAGACGCCGGTGACACCGCCGAAGGCGCCCGCGAAGACGGTGAAGAAGTGAGATTGGCGAATAGAGCGTAGCGAATAGCGAGTGGAGAACCGCCTATTCGCTACTCCCCATTCACTATTCACCCTCAGGCCATTCGGTACGTCCCGGTGATCACGGGATCGCCCTCCGTCGCCACAACACCGCGCGCGACCAGGTCTTCCAGGTGCGCCAGCACGGAATAGCCGGCGGCTGTCGTCAGGCGCGGATCGATGCCGATATAGATCGCGCGGACCATGGTCGGGATGTCGGTCTCGCCCTTGGCGAGGCGGTGCAGGATCGAGCCCTCGCGCGCCTTGCGGTGACGGATCAGAAAGCGCACGAAGCGCTGGCCGTCCGGGATCTCGGGGCCGTGGCCGGAGAAATACAGATCCTCATCGCGCGCGGCGAGACGATCGAGCGATTCCATGTAGTCGATCATCGAGCCGTCGGGCGGTGCCACGATCGAGGTCGACCAGCCCATCACGTGATCACCGACGAAGTTGAATTTTCGCTCGGGCCAGGCGAATGCGAGATGGTTGGCGGTGTGGCCGGGCGTCGCCACGGCCTCGAGACGCCAGCCGTCCCCTTCGACCACGTCGCCATGAGCGATCCTGACATCTGGTGCGAAGTCGCGATCGGCGCCGGATTCCGGATTGTGCTTCTCGCTTTCGAAGCGCGGGCGCGAGGCGCGGTGCGGGCCTTCGGCATACACCGGCGCGCCGGTCGCCTGCCTGATCCGCGCTGTGTTCGGCGAATGGTCGCGGTGAGTGTGGGTGACGAAGATATGGCTCACCGTCTCGCCGCGGACCGCATCGAGCAGCGCCGCCGCATGCGCTTCGTCGTCCGGGCCGGGATCGATGATCGCGACGTTGCCCTTGCCGACAATGTAGCTGACCGTGCCGGTGAAAGTGAACGGGCTTGGGTTGTTACAGAGCACGCGCCGGACGCCAGGGCGCACTTCCTCGACGACACCGGGCTTCAGCGGAAAGTTGCGGTTGAACGGGACGTCGTCGTTGTCGGACATGGCTTGCTCATACCTTCCTGACTTCGTCATGCCCGGCCTTGTGCCGGGCATCCACGTTCCAGTTACGGGCCAAGACGTGGATGGCCGGGACTAGCCCGGCCATGACGCAATTGAAGAGCCCACGGTGCTTCACGTCGACAGGCGCTTAATCAGAAAAACGCCTGAATGCCCGTGATCGCACGGCCCAGGATCAGCGCGTGGACGTCGTGGGTGCCCTCGTAGGTGTTGACCGTCTCGAGGTTATGGACGTGGCGCATCACGTGGTATTCGATCGAGATGCCGTTGCCACCATGCATGTCGCGCGCTGCGCGGGCGATGTCGAGCGCCTTGCCGCAATTGTTGCGCTTGACGATCGAGATCATCTCGGGGGCAAACTTGCCCTCGTCCATCAGGCGGCCGACGCGAAGCGACGCCTGCAGGCCCAGCGCGATCTCGGTCTCCATGTCGGCGAGCTTCTTCTGCACGAGCTGGGTCGCGGCAAGCGGCTTGCCGAACTGCTTGCGGTCGAGCGTGTACTCGCGTGCGCGATGCATGCAGTCTTCGGCAGCGCCGAGCGCGCCCCACGAGATGCCGTAGCGGGCGCGGTTGAGGCAGCCGAACGGGCCCTTCAGGCCGGAGACGTTGGGCAAGAGCGCGCTCTCGGGCACCACGACGCCGTCCATCACGACCTCGCCTGTGATCGAGGCGCGCAGCGAAAGCTTGCCGCCGATCTTCGGCGCGGAGAGGCCCTTCATGCCCTTTTCCAGCACGAAGCCACGGATCTGGTTGTCGTGCTCGGCCGACTTGGCCCAGATCACGAACACATCGGCGATCGGCGCGTTCGAGATCCACATCTTGCTGCCGGTCAGGCGATAACCGTCAGAGACCCTCTCGGCGCGGGTCTTCATGCCGGCCGGGTCGGAGCCGGCGTCCGGCTCGGTCAGGCCGAAGCAGCCGACCCACTCGCCACTCGCGAGCTTCGGCAGGTATTTCTTGCGCTGGTTCTCGTCGCCATAGGCGTAGATCGGATACATCACCAGCGAGGACTGCACCGAGTTCATCGAGCGATAGCCGGAATCGACGCGCTCGATCTCGCGCGCGACGAGGCCATAGGCGACGTAGCTCGCGTTGGCACAGCCATATTCCTCAGGCAGCGTGATGCCGATCAGACCGAGCTCACCCATTTCGTTGAAGATCTCGCGATCGGTCTTCTCTTCGAGATAGGCCTTGGAGACGCGCGGCAGCAGCTTGTCCTGGGCGTAGGCGCGGGCGGTGTCGCGCACCATGCGCTCGTCTTCGGTGAGTTGCTCGTCGAGCAGGAACGGATCGTCCCACTGGAAAGAAGCCGCAGCCGGCTTGTCCTTGGCCTGAGGGCGCACGCTCATGAAACGTCCTTTCGCGTCTGGTTCCGTCAGAAATTGCCCGACAAAATAAAGCGCCGGGGCAACAAGTGCAATTGCATCCTGGTTTCAGCATTCCGGGTGCGCACAATGGCGCGAACCGGGAGTGCCGTTGTCAGGTTTCGAGCTGCTCGTTGGCGACGATCTCGATACCGAAGCCCGACAGGCCCTTGTAGTCGTGCACCGACGAGGTGAGATGGCGGATCGAGGTGACGCCGAGATCACGCAGTATCTGCGCGCCGACGCCGACCTCACGCCACTGGCGGTTGCGATCGGCTTCCGTCGACGACTCGTCCGGCAGCGGCGCCACGGGGACACCGGCTGCGCCGTCGCGCAGGTAAACCAGCACGCCACGGCCGGACTTCTTGAAGTGCTCGAGCACGGCCGCCATGCGTTTGTGGCCGGTGAAAATGTCCTTGACGATGTTCGGCTTGTGGAAGCGCGTCAGCACGTTCTTGCCGTCACCGACGCCATTGTAGACGAACGCCACGTGGGCAATGGAATCGAAAGGCGAGCGGTAGGCATAGCCCTGCAAGGGCCCGATCGGGCTGTCGGTGACGAAGGTCGATACCCGCTCGATCAGCTTCTCGCGCACCTGGCGATAGGCGATCATGTCGGCGATGGTGACGTGCTTGAGCTTGTGCTGGGCGGCGAAGCGGGCGACCTGCTCACCCTTCATCACGCTGCCGTCGTCGTTCATCAATTCGCTGATGACACCGACCGGCGGCAGGCCGGAGAGCTTGCAGAGGTCCACCGCGGCCTCGGTATGGCCGGAGCGCAGAAGCACGCCGCCGTCCTTGGCGATCAGCGGGAAGATGTGACCGGGCCGGGCGAAGTCGTTGGCGCCGACATTGGGATTGGACAGCGCTCGGCAGCACGAGGCGCGCTCCTCGGCGGAGATGCCGGTACCGCCATCGGGCTTGTAGTCGATCGAGACCGTGAACGCGGTGGTGTGCGCGGAATCGTTGTGCGCGACCATCGGATCGAGCCGCAGCCGGCGCGCGTCCTCGGTCGTCACAGGCGCACAGACGATGCCGGAGGTGTGGCGGATGATGAACGCCATCTTCTCGGCGGTGCAGAGCGAGGCGGCGACGATCAGATCGCCCTCTCCCTCGCGGTCCTCGTCGTCGGTGACGACCACGAGCTCGCCCCGGGCGAAGGCCTGCAATACTTCCTGAACGCTATCGGGCATTTCCCAATCTCTATCGGTTATGAGCCGGAGGCTTAGCCGGACTTGGGCCGGGGCGCTAGTCTCCCCAGCGCAACCACATATGCCGGACGGCAGACCTGTTAAGGGGGCCAGGCTTGCACCGGGCACACCAGAGATATAGGCGCGGAAGGGCTCGGCAAGAAGGCTACCGGGCGCCGTCAGGGCAGCACTTCGCGCCGCTCACCGAGGCGCAGATCGAGCTCGGAGCGCTTGTCGGCCAGAAGGCCGGCCTGGGCCGCCTCGATCACCGTGAACAGCTCATGGGCATCACTGAGCCGGGTCACGGTGACATAGCTGGCGCCGGCCTCGTAGAGCTCGCCGACGTCGGCCAGGAGGTCGGCCGTCGCGACGATCATGGCGTTCGGGTTGAGCGCGCGGACGTGGCGAACCAGCTTCTCGTTGGTTGCGCCCTTGAGCAGCGAATCCGGCACGCTGAGGATGATGATCTCGGACTTGCCGACGCCGGCATGGAGCAGCGTATCGACATTGCTGATGTCGCCATAGATCACGTGCAGGCCGCGCGCAAGCAGGGTCTGGTACACATTGGGGTTGAAGTCGACCACGGTGATCTGCTCGAGCAGTACCGGCGTCTGCCGTTCGATCTCGGCCAGCAGCGCGCTCGCCGCGCGGAAAAAGCCGAGGATGACGATGCGGCGGGCCTCGCCATGACCGCCCTCCTGCGCCTCCTCGGCATGGCCGCTGCCATGGTCGAGGTCGCGCAGGCCGATCCTCTTCAGGGGACCGATCGCGCGGCGGGTGATCTCGTCGCTGCGGGTCATCACGAAGGTCGAGAGCACGGCCAGCACCACGAACGCGAAAGAGGCTGCATTCGCCGTCTCTGGCGCGATATGATGGTCGGCAACGCCGGTCTGGATGACCACCAGCGAGAACTCGGAGATCTGCGCGAGATTGAGGGCTGGCAACAGGCTGGCGCGCAGGCCCTGCTTCATCAGATAGAGCGGAGTGAAGGTGGTGACGAGGCGGCTCACGACCGTGAAGGCCGCGATCATCAAGGCAAGTCCGATGACGGACAGGCCGGGCACGGGAATGGTCATGCCCAGCGCGACGAAGAACAACGTGATGAAGAAGTCCCGCAGCGTGGTGACCTTGGCCGTGACGTCGAGCGCATAGGGAAAGGTCGAGAGCGAGACGCCGGCGATCAGCGCGCCCATTTCGCGTGACAGCGAGAGCCGCTCGGCAGTCTCGGCGACGAGAAAACACCAGGCCAGCGCGCCGAGCAGGATCAGCTCGGGCCGCCGGGCGATCTGGTGGAACAGGCGCGGCAGCACATAGCGGCTGACCAGCAGCGCGGCGGCGACGAGTACCGCGACGCGGCCGATCGAGAGCAGGATGACGCTGGCCTGCAAATTGTCGAGACTCGGCTGCACCGCCAGGAACAGGATGGCAAAGATGTCCTGGACCACGAGCACTCCGAGGGTGACGCGGCCGGGCAGCGTATCGAGCTCGCGTTTCTCGTAGAGCACCTTGACGATGATGACGGTGCTCGACAGCGCGCAGGCGACGCAGAGATAGAGCGCATCGAAATGCCCGCCGCCAAGCGACAGGCCGATGCCGACGAAGAACAGGACCCCGAGCAGACAGCCACCGAGGAGCTGGCCGCCCGCCGCAAACAGGATCACTTTTCCCGCCCGCACGATCTTCTTCAGGTCGATCTCGAGCCCGATCATGAACAGCATGAAGATCAGGCCGAGCTCGGAGATGACGCTGATTGATTCCTGCGACTTGACCCAGCCGGCGCCGAATGGACCAATGCAAAAGCCGGCGATAAGGTAGGCCAGGATCAACGGCTGCCGGGAGAAATGGGCGAGCAGGCCCAGCATCCAGGCAAACAGGATACAAAAAGTAATGTCGCGAATGAGCTCGTGCATGCCAAATTGGTCCGTTTTGCCGCACCCTAAAGACGGGTTGCGGCGCGGCAAGCGAGCAATTCGTCACATGCGAAAAGGGCTGTTCGCTGCAATGCTGCTATGCCCCCTCGTCTCTGCCGTGCCCGCAGCCGCTCAATCCAAGGTCAATATCGAACAAAACTTTGCCGATTCGCTCACCGCGATGCCGAAGGGTGAACTCGCCGTCTCCGGCGGGTTCTACGTCCCCGCCTATTCCAGCGTCGCGATGAGCCAGGGCAAGCTGCGCGTCGACTTCTCGGTGACGCTGAGCGTGCACAACGCCTCCGAGACCCGACCCCTGGTAGTCGAACGCATCGCCTATTTCGACACCGCAGGCAAGCAGGTCGAGAGCTATCTGAAAGCTCCGGTTGCCGTGAGGCCGCTCGCCACCGTCTCGATCTTCATTCCGACCGACGACGTGCGCGGCGGGACCGGGGCCAATTTCATCGTCGACTGGGCCGCAACAGGCGAGATCGCAGAGCCGGTGGTCGAGGCCTTGATGGTTGGCGGCGTCGCCAATGCGCATTACGCTTTCATCAGCCAGGGACGTCCGACCCGGACGGCCGGCAGGAAATAAGTTGGCGCAACGCCGGCTGCTCAACAAGAACAGAAACGAGGAACATCCCCATGACGTCCAGCTTCGATTTCGCGCCCCTGTTTCCGGCAGGGCTGCCGGCCCCCTCTGCGCGCTGGACGGGCCTCGCCAAATACAGCTTTGTCGGCGGCAACAACGACTCCGAGCAGATGCCGCTCGAAGACCTGATCGAGGCGGCCAATTCGGCCCTGCGAAGCGAAGGCCGGTCGCTCGCGACCTACGGGCTTGCGCACGGCCCACAGGGTCATCTGCCGCTGCGCGAATTCCTCGTCACCAAACTGAAGCGGGATGCCGGCATCAACTGCACGGTCGACGATCTCCTGATCGTCTCCGGCTCGCTCCAGGCGCTCGACCTCGTCAACAGCGCGCTGCTCACGCGCGGCGACACCGTGATCTTCGAGCAGGAGAGCTATCAAGGGTCATTGACCCGCCTGGCGCGGCTCGGGGTCAACGTAGCAGGCATTCCCCTCGACAAGGACGGCATGCGCATGGACGTGCTGGCCTCAACGCTGGCCGACCTGAAGAGCCGCGGCATCCGTCCGAAGTACATCTACACCATTCCGACCGTACAGAACCCGACCGGCAGCATCATGCCCGAGAGCCGGCGCGCCGAGCTGTTGCGGCTGTCGGTGGAATATGGCGTGCCGATCTTCGAGGACGATTGCTATGCCGATCTCGTCTGGTCGGGACAGCGGCCGCCGGCGATTTACGCGATGAGCCCGAACGGCGGCGTGATCCATATCGGCTCGTTCTCCAAGTCGATCGCGCCGGCGCTGCGCGTCGGCTTCATCGTCGCGCCCTGGGATGTGATGTCGCGGATGCTGTCGCTGAAGACCGATGCGGGCTCGGGCGCCCTGGAGCAAATGGTGCTCGCCACCTATTGCAAGCCGCATTTCGCAAGCCATGTGCCGGCACTGACGAAGGCGCTGCGCACCAAGCTCGATACGCTGATGGAAGCCCTGAACGAGCAGTTCGGGACGGCGGCCGAGTTCGAGGAGCCGAAGGGCGGCATCTTCCTGTGGGTGAAGTTGCCCGACCAGGTCGATACCCTAAAGCTGTATCAGGCCGCACTCGCCGCGGGCGTATCGATCAATCCGGGGCCGGAATGGTCGACCAACAAGAGCCATTCCAGTTCGCGGCTGCGGCTGTGCTTTGCGAGCCCGTCGCATCAGCAGATCCGCGAGGGCGTCGCCGTGCTGGCCGAAGTCTGCCGCAAGGAATTCGGCGTACCAGCCCGCAGCGCCAATGTGGAGAAGGCGCGAGCGTAAAATGAGACGGGCGGCGCGAATCTTGTTGTGGATTTGCGGAATCGCGTTCGCCCTCGTTCTGGCCGTCGCCACTTCTGAAGTTCTGCATTTCGCAACGAGCAGCGAAGCCAGCGCGCGTGAAGAAGCCATGCTTGCCTTTCAAGAGGAGTGCGCGAGGCGCGGGATCGCCTCTGACCAATTCGAAGGCCCCCAAAGAATCAGATCACCAGAACGGACCTATGGGTTCTTGTGGAGGAATCGGTCGAATGGAGATCAAATCGTCACCATGACCGGGTACTTCCCGTCAGGTACGGAATCCTGGTCGGTGGGCCGCGATCAAACATTCCAGCCTTATTGACCCGCGTTGAGCCGGTCCTTCACGCCTCGACGTAGAATTCCACTTTCACTCGAGCGTCAGGCCGCCTGTGGCTGGCTGCCGTGGATCGCGGAGGCCAGCCGCAGCAGAAGTACGATCGAGACGTTGCCCTTGCCGGCCTCGATCTGGGCTATGTAGCGCTCCGAAATCCCGGATCTGCGGGCCAGCTCCCGGCGCGTGAGCGCGCAGCGCATGCGCGAGGACCTCAAGCGCTCGCCCAGCTCGGCCAGAAACTCGGTCTCGGAATAAGGCGGCACGGCACAGCTCCCCGGCAGCACCTCGCCCGCGAAATCCATGACTTGATTCAGCATCGGTCTACCCACCTTCGCCTTCGGGAACGCCATCCTACCCCCGAAGCATGCGGCCTCATTGATGCGGATCAAATTCGCGCGCGATTGGCGGCTGCCGTGGACGGCCGCGAGCCGGATGCTAGACTCTTGGAATTCTTCGAGGTTGGGCTTTCCTGAACATGACGCATCGTTTGTGCCGTTGGATCAAGGCCGCGTTGCTGTGGGTTGCGTTGACCTCCACCGCCGGTGCCGAGACGCTTGCGGCGACGGTCGAGCAATGGGGCCTGCTCGGATCATGGGCGGTCGATTGCGCAGCCCGGCCCGACCGCAACAAGGGCGCGCTCTTGACTTACGAAATCCGGAAGGACGGCCGGGTGATGTACCGGCGTGATTTCGGCGAGGCCAAAGACGAGAACGAGGTCGTGTCCGCCACGATCAACGCCGAGGGCTTGCTCAATGTGATGGTGTACTTCCCCTCGCTACGCCAGACGCGTGAGTTTGGACTCTTGCTGGAGAAGGACGGCAGACTGCGCGCGATCTATAATCGCAGCGAGCACGGCGAGTACACGATCAGGGACGGCAAATATGTCGCCACTGGCGTGCCTACGCCCGCACAGCAACGTTGCGATTAACAGCCGTTCAGAATTCTCCGCCAGTTCCTCCGGAACGTTCGCGCGAATGCGCTGTTTAAATTTGCATTCGACTGGAGGAGGACATCATGAAGAAGCTTGGTTATGTGGTCGCAGCTCTCGGCGCGCTCGCGGTTGCGGCGCCGACGCTGGCGAGCGCGGAGACGGTGGTGATCAAGCGCGGTCATCATCACGGCCCGTACGGCGCTCGCGCCGAATTCCGCGAACATCGCGACCATGGCTGGCATCGTGGCTGGCACCACCACGACAAGGTCGTCGTGGTCAAGCGCGGTCACTACTGGGACTAATGCGCGACGCATCATGGAAATGGCCCCTCGCGGGGCCATTTCTTTGCGTATTGGAGACGTTCGGCAAGCCTAGTCCCACGCCGGTGCGAAGCCGGGATTGACGCAGCGTCTGTCCTTCGGCAGCGCCGCGATCTTCTCGCGGTCGGCATCGTCGAGCGTGATTTTCAGCGCGTCGAGATTGGCCTGCTGGCTCTCGCGGCGCGAGGCTTTCGGGATCGCGGCGACGCCGTCCTGGTCGAGCAGCCATTTCAGTGCGACTTGCGCGGCGGTCGCATTGTGCTTGGTGCCGATTTCCGCCAGCACCGGATCCGAGGCAATGCGGCCCTGCGCGAGCGGGCAATAGGCGACGAGCGGAATCGACTTGGCGTTGAGATAGGCCAGCACCCCCGATTGATCGAGCATCGCGTGATATTCGATCTGGTTGCAGGCGATCGGCGCCTTAATGTCATCGACCGCGATCTTGAGCAGCGCCGTGGTGAAATTGGCAACGCCAATCGCCCGCGTACGCCCCTCCTCCTTCAGCT
>JAEWFG010000295.1 GCA_023388935.1 Pseudomonadota bacterium
GACGAAAGCCGGCCCTATGCCAACGCACGAGCGTCGCGGGCTGGACGATGGCGAGGACCGACAAGATGGATGGAAACCAGCGGTACAGCTGGATCAAGAACCAGCGATCATGATCCGTGAACCGGGCACGACCCCGCAGCCTCCGCCGCAAGACCATCAACTGATGTCGAAGCGCCGCGTTTTCGGCTTCAAGCTGCAAACGCGACTTGAACGGCGAGGTCAGGACGGCCAGCACGAAACAGAGAAGCCCGATCATCTCGCCAGATCAGGCGATTCCAACACGTCATCAACTCGTACAAGGTTTCGGTACACACAGCATCAACTCGGACAGGGTTTTCGGTACACACAACGGCCAATTCATCATCGATTCCATTGGCCGCGCTTCGCCGGATGATGGAGGACGCAGGTTACGGCTCCTCCCGTCGCAAAGTTCTGCCGTTCAATATCAGCGATATCGACGCGGCGCTTCCGAGCGGCGGCCTTGCGCTGGGCGCCGTTCACGAATTCAGCGAGGAAGGCGTCCGCGGTCATTACGCCGCCTGCGCGCTTCTTTTTGCGGCCGGCATTCTCGCGCGGCTGCCGGGCCCCCGTTCTCTGGTGTTTGCAAAGCCGCGACCTTTTCGCGCCCGCGCTCGCCCGGGTTGGTCTCCATCCGGATCGCATCATTTTCTGCGAGACATGGAAGGACGCCGAGATCCTGCCCGCGATGGAAGAGGGTCTGCGGATGCGGGGGCTTTCGCATGGTCCGCCAGCTCCGCGAAGGCGAAGGCGCTCGCGTGGCCGGCGCGCGGGGAATCTCGCCGTACCGCTCCATTCCCGAGCTTTCTCATCGGGCAGGCATAGGGCCTGGCGCGCTGGTCCGTCTTGCCAATGCCGATGCCTTCCGCTCTCTTTCGCTCTCTCGGCGCGATGCCGCCTGGGCCATCAAGGCGCTGCGTAAAAACGCGCTCCCGCTTTTTGAAGCCGCGCAGCAGCGCACGCACGACATTGTCCCCGAGCAGATCGAGACGCCGGTGCTTCTCCCTGTTATGACGCAGGGACGCGAGGTCGTCGAGGATTACCGGTCTCAGGGATTATCCCTGCGTCCGCATCCGCTCACCTTCCTGCGGCAGGAGCTTGCCTCAAGACAGATCAGCAGCTGCGCTGCCCTGCGGACCGCAACGAACGGGTGACGCATTACAGTCTCCGGGCTCGCCAAGGTGCGTCAGCGCCCGGGCTCTGCGAAAGGCGTCATGTTCATCACGCTGGAAGATGAAACAGACAACGCCAATCTCATGGTCTGGCCCTCGCTTTTCGACAAGTTTCGCGGCGTCATCCTCGGGGCTGACCTCTTGACGGTGAGAGGCAGGATGCAGCGGGCCGATGGTGTTATCCATGTGATCGCCGAACATCTTGCCGACCATACTGAACTGCTGCGGCAAATCAGCGGAAGCGGTGATACCTTCGCTGTGCCTGCCAGCCGCGGCGATGAAGCGGTTCGCGGCGGCGGCGGAAGCCAGGACAGCCGCGATGCCAAGGGCTTGAAGCATGCGGCGCGCGACATATTTATTCGGGACCTCCACATTGACACGATTGCAGTGAAGGCGCGGAATTTCCGTTAGGAAAAGCAATCTCCGAAATCGTTCAGGGCTGGGCGACCGAAAGAAACCAGTAGAACGCGCCACCAAGAGCCGCGCCGATAATCATGCCGTCTCCCATGAGCCCGATAACCACGGCGGCCATCATGAACAGCGCGCCGACGAGAACGTAAAAAAGCTTGAAACTCGTTATGCCCAGCCAGACCATAGACATGTGCTGCCGCAACATCTCGAACGCCAAGGAAGAAGCCCGAAGAGATCCCACATGAGCTTGAACGGATCCTTCATCGTCGATTCTATGAGAGAGGCGAATAGCCCTAACACGCCGCCGAGAAGGACGGGACCGAAGAGGCTCTGTTTGAACGTAAGCCGTTTCTTTTGCGGCTGCGAAGGACCGAGGCTGAGGAAAAGGTCGTCGGGGCCCATGCCGTACCTCCGGAAAACCTCTAAGAAATAGACGAAGCTTCTTCCGTGATGACAGGGAAAGCAAGCCGCAGGACGGGGCGACGGTGCTTACTACGACGAAATGCTGACCCCTAGGGACACTGGTCATCGCCCCCGGCGCGCCATTCAGGGCTAAGCTGAATGCCCGAAATCCTTGTGTCACCGCCATTGCTGACCCGGATCGAACGACTACGCGCAACGCGCCTTCACCGGCTTGTATTTTCGCTGGTGATCGCCTGCGCTTGCCTGTACGCCAAAATGACCGCGGTTGACGGAATGAAGTATGTCGGCACCGCCCCCTCGCTTGTCGGCTACACTCTGCGCTCCCTGAGCGCAGACGCGTTCGATGCAATCTCTATCTACGCCTACAAGCTGACCGGCAGGGGATTTGGCATATCGCCGCGCCCCACGCGGTTCGCCCTGATCTGCGCCTCCGCGGATACGAACGAGGCGGATAACGCGATTGCCGAAAAGCAAATTCGCGGACAGATCATGGACCTTAAGAGCGGATATAATTATGCCCTGATGACCTCGGCAATGAGGGACGGACGCGAGCAGCCCGTTTTCATTCTGACGAGGTTCGGCGCCGGTGGAACGCGCTTCTGCGCCGTACGCTCATATCCTGACCAGGAATGCACCTGCGGCGGACAGTACAACGCGAAAGGGCGCTCGCGTGTCCTCGCCCTCGATCTGTTCGGGACGGCGAACGCGCTTCGTTAAGCGCCCGGGACAGACGATTTTTTGCGGATTGCCGCGGCCAGTGCCCAGTCAGAAGTACGCGGCGAACGTGGGCGGAACCTTAGGGACGGTTCAGCGTTTTTGCGCTGGAGCGAGACATGACGACTGAGATTTTCGAACCATTGCTGAAACGGCTGCGGCTGACCGCCGGCATAGCGGAGAAAGAAGAGCAGGCCATAAGGCAGCTACCTGTCAGGGTCCGTGAGACCAGGGGCGGGGAGACGATTGTTGCGAGCGGATCGCGGCCGTCCCTCTGCTGCATCGTGATTGATGGCTTCGTGCAACGATCCAAGATCGTTTCCGAGGACAGGCGGCAAATCCTGTCCTTCCACCAGCCTGGCGATATTCCCGATCTGCAGAGCCTTTATCTCCACGTGCTCGATCATGAGGTCATCACGCTGGGCGATTGCGTCCTCGGCTTTATTCCGCATTCCGCATTAAGAGCGCTCATCAAGGCCAACTCCAATGTCGCAGAAGCGCTTTGGCGCGACACGCTTCTCGATGCAGCCGTTTTCAGGGAATGGATCTGCAACGTGGGGCAGCGGGCTGCCGACAGCAGGCTCGCGCATCTCATCCTCGAAATCCACACAAGGCTCACGACGATTGATCGTGTGAAAGGCTCATCCTTTCACTTCCCGGTCACACAGGCACTTCTGGCCGACGCCATCGGGACGAGCGCTGTTCATGTGAACAGGGTTATCCAGGAGCTTCGCACGAAAGAGCTTCTGGAGATTGAGCGGGGAGAGATCACGATTCTCGATCAGGAGGGCCTGCGCAAGCTTGCCGATTTCGATCCTCTCTATCTGCATTTAGAGCCGGCCCTTTGATGCGGTACTTTTTCGACATTCGCGACGACTTTTACGCAGCTGAGGATAATGACGGTGAGGAGCTGGCCGGGATCGAGGCGGCACGCCGCGAGGCAGTTCGCGTTGCAAGCTCGATCGCTGGAGACCTCTTCGCTTCCGAAGGTTCGGCGATCACCGTCACGGTCAGGGACGAGAACCGTCCTGTCTTCGAGGTAAACGTTAATATCAGCCGCCGCAACCTTGCCTGACACCGCCGACTATTCGCTTACGCGGGCCGCGTGATACACTTGCATCATGTGCAATCTTTACAGCGTTACGACCAATCAGGAAGCAATCCGCCGGCTGTTCGGCGTTGCCTGGGATAATGCGGGAAACCTGCCAAGCCTGCAGGGTGGTGTATTTCCGGACCAGGAAGCACCGGTGGTCCGGAACGGCGCGTCGGGCCGCGAGCTCATAAATATGCGATGGGGAATGCCGCCGCCGCCGAAGTTCGGCGGTCCGCCCGTCACCAATATCCGCAATACATCATCGCCGCACTGGCGCGGTTGGCTGAAGCCGGAAAACCGATGCCTCGTGCCGGCGTCGAGCTTTTCGGAATATGCGCCGGAGCCAAATCCCGCGACGGGCAAAAAGGACGTGGTGTGGTTCGCCCTGAATGAGGAACGGCCGCCTTTTGCTTTCGCGGGCATCTGGACGATCTACAAGGGCGAGCGCGGACCCAAGTCCAAACCTGTGCCGGGGCCGCATCTCGTCTATGGTTTTCTGACGACCGAGCCGAACGCCGTCGTCGCGCCAATTCATCCGAAGGCGATGCCCGTCATACTTACGACGCGCGAGGAGCAGGACGTCTGGATGAGGGCGCCGTGGGAGGAGGCGAAAGCGCTGCAGCGGCCACTGCCTGACGCCGCGCTCAGCATCGTCGCGCGGGGTGCTGATAAGGAGGACAAGGCTGCCTCGATCTCCGTTCTTTGAGCGGGGATCCCTGATTTAAGCCGCACGCTGTCCGCCCGTCGGCCGTCGCGCTAGGAAGATATGGAGCAAGTCCTCTTCCTTGTTCATACGCTCCTGAAACTTTTCGCGCTCGGCGGCTGAGGCGGCGGAGTCGCGGAGCCTTCTGTAATGTTCGATGACTTTTTCATGTCCGGGGATGACAAGTGGGTCGAGATCAAACATGACGCGCCTCCTGCATTGCCGACGTTTCCGGCATTGACGCGAACGGCAGGTTTTCCCGTGCAATGGCATTCATCGAGGCGTTCTCTTCGCTCAGGCGGCGCTCGATATACGCCCGCTCGCAATCCGTTAGGTGCGTCGCAAGCAGCCTGCGGTAGCGATGGATATTGTTGCGATGTGCGCGCAGCCGCGCGAGGCTGAGGTCAATCATCTCTGCGCCCTCCTGTCTCATGCAGCCGCGGCACGGTCGGTTGATCGCAAGCGATAGGGTTTGCCACCGGGCGGGTTGCGGGGACCGCCATCGAGTGCGCGTAACGCATCCAGAATCTCGTCGATCGTCACAGGCCTTCTAAGACCGGCGGGCGCGCGTAACGCGGGGCATGAGGCTATCGCCGATGCACCCGATGCCCAGGATGCAAGTATGGTTCTCTTCTCCGCTGTCGTAAGGTCCGAACTCCGCACAACTTCATTGGGGTGCTCGAAAACGGCGGAGGGATGCAGAATCGCGTTCAGGTCGAACACGTTGTCTCGGGCGGTCGTCGGCCGCATGGTTCTACTCCTTTGATCTGACGAACTGAAGGGCGGCCACGCGGCCTTCACCGCGCGGCGCCTTTTCCCAAGGCTAGGCGGCTTTGGCTTCGAGCTTCTGCACGTTGTCTACAGGCATGCCGTTGATGGCGATCGTGCGCGGCTTCATGGCCTCCGGGATTTCCCTGACGAGATCGATCGTGAGGAGCCCGTTTTCGAATGCGGCGCTCTTCACCTGCACGTAATCGGCAAGGTTGAAATGCCGTTTGAAATTGCGCGTCGAGATGCCGCGATGAAGGAAGTTGCGCTCGGTCGTGTCGGGCCGGCTGCCTTCGATCGTCACCACGTTCTGCTCGGCGGTGATTGTGATGTTTTCGGGCGCAAACCCTGCCACGGCTAGAGAGATCTGGTAGCGATCCTCGGACAGGCGCTCAATATTGTAAGGAGGGTAATTGTCCTCGCCGGCCCGCTGGGCCATTTCCGCGAGGTCGAACAGGCGGTCGAAGCCGATGGTCGAACGCCACAGGGGAGAGAAGTCGTAAGTGCGCATAGCCAAATCCTCCGAAAGAGCAAGATGGTTACGAGCGGCACCGGACACGACCGGTGCCCGTCTCCTGGCCCGGGCCCAACGCGGCGCCCGGACGCCACAGTTCGGTGGCGACAGGAGAATTATCAAAGCCGAATTCGGTTTCAAGAGGGGCGCAAAAAAAATTGCCGGAATGGCGCCCTCGTGGTGCGGCGCGTTAACCCTGGACCGGGTTGAACGGAGGGGGCTGGGACCCGGCAATGTTCTCTTTGCCAAGAGGTGGCGGACCATGGAGGATATGAAGGCCAGTGCCAACTCCGTGCGGAAGCTGATTTTGCAGAGCAGATCGCGAGAAGCGCGACCGACTTACAAAAACGCGAGCTGTATGAAAATCTTGCGACCCATTTCAGGAAGCTGGCGGACAACATAGAGAAGGTGATGGCCGAACGCAGGTAGGGCTGCGCCCTACACGCAGACCCATCTGCTTGACGCGGCGCGCCTCATTTCGGCGGCTTGCGGGTGATCTCCCGTCCGGCATCCTTGCTGATGTCGCTCGCATTGTCCTTAAACTGATCGGATTTAGTTTTCCCGGGCGCCTGCGCCTTCGTGAACTTGTCGGATAGAGAGCCACTTGGGTGGCTCTTGGCCTGCTCGGGTACTTCTTTTGCGATGTCCGGGCGTCCGGCTGATTGCTCCGCGCTTTGCTCTGACGGTTTACGTCCAGCCACCTGACTGCCGGGCTTAATTGACGCCAGGCCCCGCGCTTTCGCAAAGCGGTCTGAGAGCGAAGGAGATTTCGCGGGCGCTTTCGAAGCGGTGACATCATGAGCGATTTCTCTCATCTCCTGGCGGAGCCTGCCACGCTGCTCTTTATCGAACTGCGCCTTGTCCCGGCCCGATGTGATCTCCCGCGCGGCTGACTTGCTTTCTTCGGACTGCCGCGCCCTCAGCGTGCGCCATTCGTTGTCATGACGCTTCCTAAGCTCCGCGAGCTCTTTCTTGTGCTGCTCTTCGATAGGACGCTTAAGCCTGTCCGCCTTCCGCTTCAACCGCTCCGCGAAAAACAGGCGCTCGTTCTTTTGCTTTCGTTCAAGCCGGTCCTCCTGCTTTCTGGAGCCGGCGAGGGCGGCTGCCGCGCCCTTCAGCATGTGTCTTTCCGGCCTTCCTTGCCGGCCGCGCGATAATCGTCGCCATGGGGTGCGCAGAAAAAAGCGCAGCCGCGTCCAGGCGCTTTTCTGGGCGTCCGCAAGAGTTCTGCGTTCCTGCCGCTGGATGGTGTAGAGATCCCGCCAGTCGCCGCGGTGCGCCTCGCGAAACCTGCCGCGTCCCTCGGCTGCGGCCCGGTCCCGGCGCGCCCTGAGCTGGTCCCGTTCGGCGGCCTGCTTCGCGTCGAGCCGCTCCCCTTCGCGCACGCGCCTGTCCGCGCTTCTATTGACGCGGTCCGTCCGCCAGCGCTGAAACTCGGCCTGGCGCACGCTGGTCCAGTCTTTCACAAACTCGCCTCTGCGGCGCCGTTCATTGTTTTCGACGCGCTGCTCGCACCGGATCTGGCCCTGCCGCTTCTCGTAAGCTTCCGCCCAGGCGGAGAGCTTCAGGTGGTCCATCTTGAGAGGCGCGGCGATGCCGGTCTCGGGATTGCCCCGGTTGACGATGACATGAATGTGGGGGTGCGGCTCATCGTTGTGGCCGACGAGCAGAGCCTCGTGTTTATCCATCCCTAAGACCTTCAGCGTCTCACGGGCGGCACGCACCATCTCGTCCCTGATGGGCTCTTCGCCCGGTGCCCATGACAGGCTGTAGCAATAGACGGGTCTGCGAGCTTGCGCCCCCGCGTGCTGCCGCCGGTCCGCGCCTTGATCTCCGACTGATGCATGGCCGTGAAGGGGAAGAGCTTCGGCAAGGAGCCGTCCGAGAACATCAGCAAGAAGGTGCTCGACGCGATTCTCGTCAGCGACGACACCGAGGCCGCAGCTGTCGTCCATAGCGCCATCGAGGAATTCGCGCAGGAGCTTGCCTATGTCACGCGCCGCTTTCTTAAGACAAAAGTCTGGGACAAGACCCGCATCGCGATCGGGGGCGGCTTCCGCGACAGCCGGCTGGGCGAGCTCGCGATTGCGCGCACGGAGATCATCCTGAAGTCGGAAGACTTCAAGATCGAGCTTCAGTCGATCCACAACCATCCGGATGACGCCGGGCTAATCGGCGCGCTGCATCTTGCGCCTTCCTGGATATTTGAGGCGCACGACACCATCCTTGCCGTCGATATCGGCGGGACCAATATTCGCTGCGGCGTTGTTGAGACGCGCCGCAAGAAATCCGCCCACCTTGCCAAGGCCTGCGTCTGGAAGTCGGAACTTTGGCGCCATGCGAACGACAAGCCGACCCGGGAAGGTGCGGTGAAGCGCCTGGTCAAAATGCTGAAAGACCTGATCGGCAAGGCAGAGAAGGAAGGACACAAGCTCGCACCCTTCATCGGCATCGCCTGCCCGGGCGTGATCAAGAGCGACGGGTCGATCGAGCAGGGCGCACAGAACCTGCCCGGCAACTGGGAGAGCAGCAAGTTCAACCTGCCGGGAAGCCTGGTCGAAGCGATCCCTCAGATAGGGGAGCATGATACGGCGATCGTCATGCATAATGACGGTGTCGTGCAGGGCCTCTCGGAAATTCCTTTTATGCAGGACGTGAAGCGCCTGGGGCGTGTTGACCATCGGCACGGGCCTTGGCAATGCGCGGTTTACGAACCGGAACGGCAAGTCTGAAAAATAAAAGCGAGCCGAAAAATCGGCTCAGTGACTATCATTCGACCAGATCGTCGGCACGCGTAAGAAGCGCGGGCGGAACGTGGAGATCGAGCGCCTTTGCCGTCCGCAGGTTGATGACGAGTTCAAACCTGGTCGGTGTCTGCACCGGCAGCTGGCTGGGATGCGTCCCTTTGAGGATGCGGTCGACGTAAGGCGCCACCTGCCGAAAGAGCTCTCCGACCTCCGGCCCGTAGGACATCAGCCCGCCATCCGCCGGAGCCGTCCGGAATGGATACACCGCCGGCACGCGATGTTTTGCCGCCTGCTCGATGACCGCTTTGCGATGCACCAAGCTATCGGCCATGAAGACGAGACCTGCGCCTGGCTCCGCCGCGGTAGCTGAAATAGCGGCTTCGATGTCGGCATCGCTTCGAACCGGCTTTAGCAGCGCCGCCATCGCCATATTGCGGGCGGCCGCTTCGAATGCACAAGAAAAGAATGAGCTGCCGTTTGGTGCTGCGTCGGGATTGTAAAGGCCCGCCACGCGCACGACGCGCCGGTCGATTTCCTTGAGAAAGCCTATCCACTTGCCCGCGAGCGTGGGCTCAAAATTGACGAAGCCGGTGATATTGCCGCCAGGCCGGGGCAGGCTCCGCACAAAGCCTTCACCAATGGGATCAGAGACAACCGTAAAAACGATCGGCGTCGTTGCCGTCTTCTGGCTCACCGCCGCGGTGGTGGGCGTGGACGTGGTCACAATCACGTCGGGCTGGGAAGCAACAAGCTCTCTTGCGAACCCCTCGTGCGCTCGGCATCTGCGCCGGCCCAGCGAACGTCGATGCTCACATTCTTCCCGTCCGTCCAACCGAGACGCTCAAGACTTTCCTTGAAGACCTTCAGGCGCGCAGGCCCCAGCGGATCCGTCTCGCCAAAACATCAGCAATCCGATTCGCCGCGCGCGCCTGTCCTCTCTTGCCAGCGCAGGAAGTGTCGCCGACGCCGCGACCGCGCTCAAGGCAGGGATAATTCCCGCTTGTTCATATCCGGTCCCAGGAACGGAGGACCGATGTTAGCTGCGAAGGCCCTTGATGAGAACCGGAGAGACGCAGGTTCCGGGCGAGGAGGTAACACGGCTTGAGTAGAAGAGAGTCTTTTGTGGCGCGGACACCAGCTTTATGACCCTGACCTGTGATCGCGTTCGCGATGGCCGCCGGGCGCGGGGGCCCGCGGGTGCCGCCGTGCGGCAGCGCAGGCGAGACGGCAGGCGTCTCTTTTCGGTCAGGGCGTGCGGTGCCGCGCCGCTCGGCTGATGAATGACTGAGGTCGGGCGCTTTATCCCTGCTATAATGTTCGGAAAATCCTGCCGGAAGTTGGCAACCGGCAGGAAGCGCGCTTTTAGCGGCTGGCCGAAGGGGTATTCGGCGAAGCCCGCTCATGATTGGTTGAGGCAAAGACAAACGCCTTCAAATCCCGCCGTTTGCTCAACATTTACTCACACCGAAGTCGATAGTCCGGCGTTCTCCACCGGTGGGTCCTGGGGGCGACACCTCGCATATGCGGGCTTCGCTTCCTCCATCCGCACGGCCCCTGCCGGCAACGGCAGGGGCTTCTTCGAGGTTCGCCTCACGCGGCTCTATCGGTTTGTTCCCGCTCTTTTCAGGAACAGGATCAAACGGGACGACGTTTAAGCGATGGACAGGAATTCTTAGGCAGGGCATGTCCCGATCGATTTGCTTGCATCGAACGTCAGAGTTCGTCTGCAGCATGAAGCACCTCCAGGACAGGTGACGCCATGAGAGGATTCACTTGCGCGCATTGCCGGACGCCGTTGGCCTTTGAGCAGATTCGGTGCAACGGATGCGAAGCGCCGGTTTTCTTCGATCCACACGATTTGACCATGGTAGCGCCCGCCGACGCGCGGCCATGCTCTAACCGGGCAATCATTGACTGCAATTGGGTCGCGTCCGGCGCATCTTCCTATTGCCACTCCTGCTCGCTCACGCATGTTATTCCGGACATCACAAGTTCTCGTAACGTCTTTCTTTGGAAGCGGGTCGAAGACGCCAAACGACGCCTGCTTCATGATTTGAGAAGGCTCAAACTCCCCCTCGCATCACGGCAAGGTCAACATCTCGGATTCAACATACTTTCTGACGCACTTGGACCGGTTATGACCGGGCACGATGCCGGTCTGGTCACACTCAACCTGGCGGAAGCCGACGACGTGGAACGGGAAAGTCGGCGCGTCTCTTTCCGTGAATCCTATCGGACACTTCTCGGCCACTTTCGACATGAGATCGGGCACTTCTACTGGACTATCCTGATTGATGAAGCAAGCTTTCAGGCCCCATTTCGATTGGTCTTCGGCGATGAGTCGCAGGACTATCGGGCAGCGCTGGCGCTCTACTACGAACGGCAGGACCGTTCGTACGACCCGGCGAGTCATATCAGCCTGTACGCGATGTCCCATCCCTGGGAGGATTGGGCTGAGACGTTCGCCCACTTCCTGCATATCGTTGCAACCCTCGATTCCTTGGCGGGACTTCCGTTATCGCTGCACGCGCGCGCCAGGGAAACGTTGAACGACCCATACCTGGAAAGCGACTTTGAAGCGTTGCTCGATCTCTGGAGCGTGCTTGCGCGTTCCATCAACGATCTCAATCGCTCGCTCGGACTTGCCGACGCTTACCCGTTCGAACTATCGCCCGCGGTCAGGGGAAAGCTCCATTTGGTGCACATGGCGATCGTAGCTTTCAGGGATCCCCGGAAGATTGATACCGCCGCCTAGATTGCCTGGGCGACCTTTGGCGATTGCGATGCGCCGCGTTCGCTGAGGTCCGGTTGAAGCGGAAACGATTGGGGCGTTGGCACTTTCGGGCAACACGTCGAAACGCGCAAGCCGTGACGGACAACGCTGTTGAATTGGCAACGTCAGCCGCGTCCCTTCCGCGCGCGATCAGGATGCGGCCAGTTCGAGGGTAATTGTGCCGCACGTGGTGGAAATGCGTTTCGCGCGTCGAAGTCGGTTCTCGCTATGCGATCTGATCCATATAATACGGTCTAGCTGCTTCCAGCAGACGTAACGCGCCACACTGTGTTGCCGACGTCGTCCGCGATCAGAAGATTGCCGGACTTGTCGAGTGCCAGTCCAACCGGGCGGCCGCGCGATTTTTCCGCGGTATTGAGAAAGCCGGTGACGACATCCTGCGCAGGGCCACTCGGACGCCCGTTTTCGAACGGGATGAAGACCACTTTGTAACCGTTGAGCTGCGGTCTGTTCCAACTGCCGTGCTCGCCAACAAACGCGCCGCCGCGATAGCTCTGGGGCAGGGCACTGCCCGAATTGAAAACGAGGCCAAGCGGCGCGACGTGCGAGCTGAGGGCGTAATCCGGCGGTATCGCCTTAGCGACCAGATCCGGGCGCTGTGGCTGGACGCGCGGATCGACGTGCTGGCCATAATAGCTGTAAGGCCAGCCATAAAAAGCGCCGTCCTTCACCGAGGTGAGATAGTCTGGCACAAGGTTCGGGCCGATCTCATCGCGTTCGTTGATAACAGCCCACAGCGCCTTGCTCTGCGGCTCAAAGCTGAGGCCGTTGGGATTTCGAAGCCCGCTTGCGAAGATGCGCCACCTTCCGGTTTCGCGGTTCACCTCCCAGATCGCGGCGCGGTTCTTCTCGGCCTCCATACCATTTTCGGTGATGTTGCTGTTCGACCCGACGCCGACATAAAGGAGCTTGCCGTCTTCGCTGGCGACAAGGCTCTTCGTCCAGTGATGGTCAATTGGCCCGCCCGGCAGCGGCGTCAGAGTGGTGCCCTCTGCCGTGATCTTGGTGTCTCCCTCCTTGTACGGATATCGCACGATCGCGTCGGTATTCGCGACGTACAGGTCGTTGCCAACCAGCGCGACTCCGAAAGGCGAGGCGAGATGGTCGAGGAAGATACTGCGGGTTTCGTATTTACCGTCCCCATCGGCGTCACGCAGCAGCGTGATGCGGTTGCTGGGGCCCGTATCACCGCCCGAAGTCGCCCACGATTCGACCCATTTCATGATGAAGTCTTTCGGGCGCTTGATCGGCTCCGTCCCGGGCGCTTTCGACTCAACTATGAGTATGTCGCCGTTCGGTAACGTGTAGAGCGAACGGGGATGCTGCAGGCCCGTCGCGATGGCGTCGATCTTCATGCCGTCCGGCACGGAGGGCTTTTCGCCATTCTTCCAGCCGACGACGGAGGCCACATGCATCGGCGGCATCCAATACTGCTTTTGCGCAGGAAGCTCAGGGTTTGCCCCGATCTGGGTTTTTGGGTCGGGAGCCGCCTCGTTGCATGCGGACAGCAACACGGCCGCGCACAGAAGGACGGAGGCGGGAGGTAAAACTCGCTTCGCGCTCATCGGAGGGCATCCTCCCGGAATCGGTACCAGCCGAGCCAGGCGGCAAACAACATGAGCAGCACTGTGACGGCAGACAGGATTACGCCGGTCGGCACAACAGACGTCCAGGCGTCGCGGCTATGAATGAAGGAATTGGCAAAGGCGAACACGAGGACGAGGAGGCTGACCGCCATATGTAGCCACGCAAGGTGCAGGCGGCGCGCGAGCGGATGGGTGAAGAAATTGATCAGCGCCACTATGGCGGCAAGAACTCCGAAAATAAGACCGGCGAAGAGCAGCCATGCCGAGAAGTCGGCCCACATGATCTCAGCCGTCTTGAGATAGGCAAGGTCGGTCGCGAGAGCGGCTGAGAAGAACGCGGCTGGGAAAGACGCGAGGATGGAATAGATCGCCTCGGCCGCGGACGGCGTTGCGACGGGGATGACCGGATAGGTTCGGTTCGGCGCGTGGTCTATTTCCGGCATTCAAAGTCTCCCGGCTTTCCGCGTCAACCTGCTGCGGCAGCGCTGGTTCCTTTGCGGTGAACTCGGGCAAGCATTCGTGAGATATTACGGAAGCGGGTGTTTTGGCGTGGCATGAGCTCTGCCTGCCCGCGTCACGGCCACCGCAAGCTTAAAGTGCGGCAGTGATATCGCAGCGCAGGCCGGAGGGCTGATATTCAATTTTGGTCTGGCCGCCGAGGTCACGGACAAGAATGTCTTCGAGGAGGCGCGTGCCAAATCCTCTTTGAGTCGGGGGGATCACAATCGGTCCGCCGCTTTCCTGCCAGCCGAGCTGTAACAGCCTGTCCTGCACGGTCCACTGTAGGTGTACGCGGCCTTCAGGGCGCGACAAGGCTCCGTATTTGGTCGCGTTCGTTGCAAGCTCATGCAAGGTAAGAGAGGGCGAGCGCATGCTTTGGCGAGACGGTAATATCGATCCCGTCCGTTTTCACCTGGGCCGTGCTGAAAGCGTTCAGCGCCCGCTTCGCGACATCGGTGAGATTCGCGCCGGTCCAAGCGCGCGCGGTAAGAAGGTCATGCGCCTGCGCCATTGACCGGATACGCTGCTCGACCGCTTGCCTTGCGGAGGGAAGATCCCGTGCGTTCCGCATCGTCTGCGCTGTGATCGCGTGAATCGTGGCGAGAGTATTCTTGACCCGGTGGTTCAATTCGTTGAGGAGAAGGCTCTGCTGTTCTTCGGCGTGCTTTAATTCGGTGAGGTCGCGGCTTGCGCCGGCAATCGCGACCGCCTTCTTCAAAGCCCCTTCACCTTCGAACTCGACGAGGCCCCAGGCGCTGAGCCAGCGCCAGGTCCCGTCGATCTGCTTGACCCGGTATTCGACATCGTACAGGCCGTCGCCATCCGGATCGAGCGCCTTCGCGACGCGCGACCACATCAACTCCATATCATCAGGATGAAATTTGAGCCTCACGCCGGCGTCGTCATGGAGAAAGCGTGCTTCTGTCAGGCCGTAAAGCCGCTGCGCGTTTTCATCGTAAATGCAGATATTATCGGCAAGCGTGTAGCGCCATGTGCCCATCTGCGAGGCTGTCATCGCAAGATCGAACGTGCGCTTCTGCCGCTCCAGCGACTGACGCAGCTCGCGCTCGTCTGTCAGATCCGGGGTACGCCCCGTCTGCTCGCAACTTGTACCCTTGCGTCCAGATCGCGCCGCCACTGGCGCGCGTGTGCTTGGCACCGTCAGATCATGATGTCCCATGATTTCAAGATGAACGCCGTCGGCTTTGTCGACGCAATAATTGCACATGCAGATCATGTGGCGCCCGCGCACCGCTTTCTGGACAAGAGCTTCGTAGTCCAGAAAATCCGGCCACTGGTCGTTTGAGACCCAGGAACAAATTCCGCTTGTCCTGAGACCGCTGTATCCCGAGCCGAGCGCATCCTGTTCGCGTTGCAGAAGGCCGACGACAAGCTCACGCGGCCTTAGGTTCTCCCCGGCCGCATACCATTCATCCCCGTTGACGATCTCGATCTGCTTACCATGCTCGCGCTTGTCGAGGTCGGGGACGGCTGCCCGTAACGCGGAACGCGCATCTTCTGCGTTGAACGCCTCGCCCGTCACCCAGAGGCACTGTTCGCCGTTCTGAAGGCCCGCCCTGAAGTAGGGCACGAGGAGGTCGCGCAGCTCATCGCCTGAGCTAAAAAAGTGAGCGAGGTGGCTGCCCCACTGAAGATGGGGAATGGTCGGAAGGCCGGATGGAGACCAGGACTGCATTAGCGCTCAATGATATTGTAAGTTGTGCAGCTTCGCCATCAATACCACTTTTGCGCGTTTGATTGAAGTTTCTTTGCGAGGCGATTTCTTCACTATCGCACGCCCAGGCTCGCGCCTGATCGCAGATCAATCGCCGGGCTATGGTCTCTGCCGTTCAAAACAATGCGCGCTCAGTACGCACC
>JAEWFG010000349.1 GCA_023388935.1 Pseudomonadota bacterium
GTCCGGGACAGTGGCAAACCTATTTTCGGCGCTGGCACCGGGCCACCCGTAATCACCTTCCGTCGACGGCTCTTGAACTGGTGCCGGAGCTGGCGCGCTACGTCCCCCCAGTTCGCATCGTCGACAAGCCGGCCTATTCGGCGTTCAGCAATCCTGCCCTGGCAAGTTTTCTGGTCGAGCAAAGGATCGGAACAGTGATCGTCACCGGCGCGGAGACGGACGTTTGCGTTCTGTCGACAGTCTTGAGCGCCGTCGACCTCGGCTTCAGGGTCGTCATTGTCGAAGACGCGCTATGCAGTTCCTCCGACGTCGGGCACGATGCTCTGATGACGATGTACCGCACGCGCTTCCACGGCCAGGTCGATCTCGTGACCACGGAGGAGTTGATGGAGTTGTGGCGCGAATAGCTAGACGACCGGCTGCTTGTCCTTGCGTAGCGTCTCGATCCCGGCGCGATCGATGTTGAGATGGGCCGCAACGAGCTCGGGCGGGGTCAGCGCCATCCATTGCGCGAGCGAGACATCCACGAAGCGGGGCGCCTTGAAGAGTTTGAGGAAGCGAAGCGGATCGCTGCCGGTGTTCTCGATGAAATGGCTCGTCGACATCGGAACATATGGCATCGCGCTGTAACAGCAAGTTCATCCGTTCCATTCCAAAAGCGTAGGTGCTTCTCCAAAATGCGTCTCGGACCGCATGATCATACTTATCCCGGACGAGCGATGCCGTCCCGGAAGCCGAAGCCTGGAAGGGCGCGATGTCGAGGCATAAACATGTGATTTCATGGCGGTCATCAGACTTTCAGAATCCGCGCTGCCCAGACAACCGCTAGAATGCCTTGAGGAGGAGGCGCGCGGCGAAGTGGCGTACCGCGCACCGAACGTGCATCGCATGTTCGTGTCTTGCAGCGACCGTCCCCCGAAGTATTACGGGCAACATTGTTAACTGTTTCTGTACCGAAATTTCCTTTTGTCGGAAGGCTATTCTAACAAATGTTTGGAAAAAGATGTCCAGGATCGACAACGCCCGCATTATGACGAAGCTATCGGTTGTCTTCACGGCCATCTGCGCCGTGATCGTCACGAGCAACGCCATGATTTACAGCTCGCTGAATACGATCGAAGCCTCCGGCAAGATGACCGTTCACACCTACCAGGTGGTTGAGCAGCTACAGAACCTTGTTAGCGGCATGGTCAATTCAGAGACCGGGGTGCGCGGGTTTCTGGTCTCGGCGGATGCTGGCTTTCTCGCTCCTTTGGACAGCGGCCAGAAACAATTCAACAGCGCTGCCACCATGATCGGGTCCTTGACGTCGGACAATCCGGCCCAGCAGAAGCGCCTCGAACTTATCAGACAACACGCGAACGACTGGCTTACCAACGTGGCGCAACGCGAGATCGCGATGATGAAGGATCCGTCGACGCAAGCGAAGGCTCGTGAGCTGGAAGCATCCGGCGCCGGTAAGAAGTCGATGGATAGCTTGCGCAAGGTCGTTCAGGAAATGGACGACGAAGAGCGGTCCCTGCTCTCGGCGCGTGCCGCGGCATCCAGTGCCGCCGGCGCGCGTGCCGCGATGACGATGGTCATCGGATGCCTGGCGACCCTTGCACTGTCCGTGCTGGGCGCATTTGGCATGGTATTCATGGTGGTCCGGCCGATCCAGCGGATCACTGGTGAGATGGGCACCCTTGCCAAGGGGGATACCACGGTCGCGATCTCCGGCGTTGGAAGGCTTGATGAGGTCGGGCAGATGGCCCAGGCTGTTCAAGTCTTCAAGACGAACGCCATCGAAGTCGAGCGCTTGAAATCCGAGCAAGAGGTGGCGGAACGCCTAAATGCCGAGCAGCGCAAAGCGGACATGTTCAGGCTGGCGGACGACTTCGAGGGAGCTGTAGGCCAGATCATCGGAACGGTGTCGTCCGCATCCACGCAGCTTGAAGCATCGGCCTCCACCCTGACGGGGACCGCCGAGCGGTCCCAGCAACTGGCAACCACGGTGGCAGCTGCCTCAGAAGAAGCCTCCACCAACGTGCAGTCGGTGGCCTCGGCGACCGAAGAGATGGCCTCTTCGGTCGGCGAGATCAGCCGTCAGGTGCAGGAATCGGCGCGGATGGCGGGCAATGCCGTCGGCCAGGCCCGTGCCACCACCGAGCGGGTCAGCGAGCTCTCGAAGGCGGCCTCGCGCATCGGCGACGTCGTCGAGCTCATCAACACCATCGCCGGCCAGACCAACTTGCTCGCGCTGAACGCCACCATCGAGGCGGCGCGCGCCGGTGAAGCCGGCCGCGGCTTCGCGGTCGTCGCCTCCGAGGTGAAGGCGCTCGCCGAGCAGACGGCGAAGGCGACCGGAGAAATCGGCCAGCAGATCTCCGGCATCCAGGCGGCGACCAACGACTCGGTCGGCGCCATCAAGGAGATCTCCTCGACCATCGAGCGTCTCTCCGAGATCTCCTCGGCGATCGCCGCGGCGGTGGAACAGCAGGGCGCGGCAACGCAGGAGATCGCCCGCAACGTGCAGCAGGCGGCGCAGGGCGCCCAGCAGGTCTCCTCCAACATCACCGACGTGCAGCGTGGTGCGACCGAGACGGGTACGGCGTCCTCGCAGGTGCTGTCGGCGGCGCAGATGCTGTCGAATGACTCCAGCCGGCTGAAGACCGAGGTCAACAAGTTCCTGACCAATGTCCGCGCGGCCTGAGCCTCACAGAGTGAATATCGGCGGCGGACGAAAATGATGTCGCGCCGCCGATGTCTCTTTCGGGTCTCGCCGATTATGCCGATCTGATTCGCTCAAAAACAAACAGCCCCGCGAGCTTCCTACGGAGCCAGCGGGGGGTCTTCCTTCTCGCCTGTCGCCACGGTCTTGAGCGCGCCGTCCGGAAACGGTCGCTGCAGCGCCTTAGCTTCGTCCCAGGGGGCACGCATCCAGACGTCGTACTCCTCGGTCCTGGTCAAGATGACGGGCATCGCCTTCGGATGCACGCGCTTCACTTCCTCGTTCGGATCGGTCGTCAAGAAGGCGTAGATGTCGGCGGTGACTTCGCCTTCCTTGGCTTTCCGGACGCTGGTCCAACTCGTCCAGAGACCGGCGAACGCGAGCAGCGGCCGGCTCTCGTCGGAAGCGAACCAGACGGGCGTCTTCTTGCCGTCGATGGCGTCGTACTCGCTGAACGAAGTGAACGGCACCAGGTGTACGTCGGTCGGGCACCAGGCGCCGCGCACCCGGTAGTCAGGCGACCGGCTCAAGGCCTCGGCCATCGCCTCCATGTCCATCGGGGTCTGCTGCATCGTCTTTCGGAAGTTGCTTCGGCCAGGCTCCTGTCTCTCACACAAAGGCTGCACGAGGTGTCCGACACTCAAGCGATTCACGACCTTTTCGGAAGACGGCCATATCGGCGACGGCAATCTGCATCTCGTCTCCTGGGTGACCGGCCTTTCCGTCGAGCAGCAGCCGAAGGAAGAGATGGACGCGATCATCTACGGGATCTGCCGGGTTCGCTCCGCCTGCGGATGACAGAAGGCGCCCCAAGATCGCCGGGCTGAGGCGGCCCGTCGGAGGGGAGGCAGTTCTGCGCACGCTGCGGGGAACGGCTGCAGCACCGCCTCGTTGGCCAGCGGGTGGGACGCAAGTTGAGGAGCCGTCGCGATGCGGGAAACGAGTGATCTGCTGGTGAAGTGTCCCCGATGCGGCGCGTGGCCTATGGCCGTGAGCTCCGGGAAGTACACGTTCGCGCAGCGCGAGATCGCGTTCAGATGCCCGAAGTGCGGCAGCGAGGAAACCGGGCGGCTCCGGCGTACCGTCTTTGTCGCCGGTCTCGGCGCCTGGGAGTCGTGATGCCGCGTGAGCCGGCTCACGGCTCGTTGCCCGGGAACGCGGCTCGTCGGCGCGACTTGATCCGGCGGACAACTGGAGAGTGGAGGAGACCATGAAGCCAATCGTTGCGGTCGTGTGCCTGCTGGCGCTGGCGTCGATTTCGCCGGCGGAAGCGAAGGGCTGCATCAAGGGAACCATCGTCGGCGGCGTCGCCGGCCACATGGCAGGGCACGGCAAGCTCGGCGCGGCGGCGGGATGCGCGATCGGGCACCATGAGGCCAACAAGAAGAACCCGAACGACTCGAATGCCCAGGCCCCGTCGGGTCAGAAGTAGCGGGCGGGACCACAGGGACGGGGAGGATGAAGATCCGGTCCCATTCCGAGAGCCACATCGTGGAGCTCGAGGACGGCTCGCGCTGGCAGATCTTTCCGGGCGATCTCGACCTGACGCTCGACTGGAAGCCCGAGACCGAACTGACGGTGGTTGAAGTCGAGGACGAGGTTGCCACGCACGAACTGCTCGGCGGCAGCGGCAGGGTGCGCGCGAGGCCGGCGGGCGAAAGCTGGCCTGCGAGGGAAGTCAAGGATGCGCTGAAGGACGGCTGACGAACGTGCGGCTGCGGAAGCCGCTGCGACCCGCCTGGAGGCGGGCGGGAATTGCCATGGAAGACGAGAAGACCCGATTGCTCGCCGACGCCCAGAGGTGCAGGCGCTTGGCAGCTTCCATCACGGATCCGGAGATGATCCAGCGGCTCACCGCCTTGGCGGAAGAATACGAAAGCCGGGCCAATGCTTCGCATCCGAGGGACGGGAAAGATTGAGGCCTTCAGGCCTCTCCGGAGCTGGAGAAGAGCACCGTGGGCGGCGTTGCGCGGGGCGCCGGCGTCCGTGGATAGCTCGATCCACGACCCTTGAGATCGTACTGTTTGGCCAAGTCGAGCAGACGCCGTTTGGTGAACGGATCCGCCTTTTCCGCAAGGTCCCGCGCCCGCTGCGCGAAGCCTCCATAAAACTCTTCCACGACGCCACCCCCGCTACATCACTGAAAATCCGATTTCAGTGCGGAGCGCCCTTCGCGTCAAGTGGTCTGAAGCATCCGGAGCGACATGGGCGGCATGCTGCGCAAAGCGTCCGCCGGCAAACCTGCCGTTGCTTTCCTGTGGCTTGGCTCGGAGCAACCGAACCGATGACATTCCGAATTCGCGGGAACAAAGGCCTTTCGCAGGAGTCGTTCGGGTGTGCTGAACATCGCGCTTTGTGCACCGCCATGCGTTATGTGGCCTATGCAGTCGATCTATGCGGCGTCGTCCACGCGCTTTATGAGCTGGAGTGCGGTGCCGATGACGACGCACGGTGTCGAGCCGCGAAACTCCTCGAAGCACATCCGGTCATAGAGGTTTGGAGCGGCGCTCGGTGCGTCGGGCGATTGACCGCCGATGCGCCCGGGGAAGAGGATCATGCGTCCGCGTCCGATCAACGGCATAGCGCCTGAAAACGGAGGACGACATGGCGCGCGAGCAGCTCGGCCCGCGCGGCGTTCTTGGCGCTCCCGCCCCCGCCCTTTTGGTGCCGCAAGTCGAAAGAACACGCCCAGGCACATCGACCCGGGTCATAGCGCACCTCGCGAATTGTCTTGAGCGAGCGCGCTCCGTCCGGAACTAAGCTGGTTGCGGCGGGGAAAATCGGATGTCGGTATCGCACCAGGTGCGGAAGTTGTGCCCGCTCTGCGGCTAGGGCATGCACATATCTGGCGCGACGAATTGACTCGGACGGGGCTTTGGGGATTCCAGAATCAGGAGATCGTGTGATGTCTATCGCGGCACTTCTGTTTGGGGAGGTGCCGCGATGTTGTCACGGATTGACTGGACGTTGGGCCGGTTCGGGGATCGTCGTCTCGATAAAGGGGGGCGGCGCTTGTCGGACGCATGGTCGCGGGCAAGGATGTGTGCCTGCGGCGGCTTTCCAAAGGAGATCGAGCGCTCGAGGTGCGGTTCAACCGCTTTCTCGGCCACGACAAGGTGACGGTAGAGCGGATCGTCGAAAGCTGGAGCGAAAGCACGGTTGGAGCGGTGGCAGGCCGCCATGTGCTGGCGATCCAGGACACCAGCGAGGTCCACTTCAACACCACCTCGCAACGCCGGCGCGGGCTCGGAGAGATTGGCAAAGGCAATAACCACGGCGTGCTGCTGCACCCACTGCTGGCGGTGGATGCCGATAATGGCACCTGCCTCGGGCTTTTGAGCGGCGAGGTGTGGACGCGCGAGGGCCGCCGGACCGTCTCGCATGACAGCCGCGAGCTGTCGGACAAGGAATCACAGCGCTGGATCACGACCGCCGTTGAGGCCAAGCCGCTGCTGGCTGGGGCAGCCATGGTGACCCTGCTTGGCGACCGCGAGAGCGATATTTTTGCTCTCTATGCGAGTGCGGCCGAACAGGACTTCCACGTGATCGCCCGCAGCATGCATGATCGCAAGCTGGCTGACGAGACCAGCTTGTACGCAACCATTGACGCCATGGCAGCGGTGCAGCGTCGCACCATCCAGTTGCCCGCGCGCGCGCGGCGGCCCGCACGTCAGGCCGACCTCGCCCTTCGCTTTGGCACAATCGAGCTGGCTCGGCCGCAAAGCAAGTTCCTGCGTCATCTGCCGAAAAGTCTGCATCTGGCCGTCGTTGACGTCCATGAGATCAATGCCGCTCCCGACGTCGAGCCGCTGCATTGGTGTCTTATCACCTCTCACGAGCTCGCCAGTGAAGACGATGCCTGGCGGATCGTCCAATGGTACAAGCAGCGCTGGATCATCGAGCAGTTCTTCCGCGTCCTCAAGACACAGGGCTTCAGGCTCGAAGATAGCCAAATCGGCATCGCCGGCCGGCTTCTCAAATTAGTCGCTATCGCCGCCAAGGCTGCGGTCATAACCATCCAGCTCCTGCAAGCGCGCAACGGTGGCCAGCAAGGCGTCGCTACGGCCTTCAGCACCAACCACGTCGCCACCTTGACGGCGCTCAATCAGCAGCTCGAAGCCAGAAGCAAGCGGCTGAAGAATCCTCACTCGCCCGACACTCTCGCTTGGGCCGCCTGGATCATCGCTCGCTTCGGGGGCTGGGACGGCTACCCATCCTCCAAGCCGCCAGGCCCCATCACCCTCAAAAACGGCCTCGAATACTTCCACGCCGTCGCTGCTGGATGGAGCCTCAGAGATATGTGCATGCCCTAG
>JAEWFG010000350.1 GCA_023388935.1 Pseudomonadota bacterium
TTCTTCTGCAAGCTCAAGGAATTCAAGCGCATCGCGATGCGCGCCGACAAGACCGATCAAAGCTTCGCTGCCATGCTCCATCTCGCCGCCGCCGTGATAAATTCCCGATGAATCCCAACAGGCCCTACGCTGCCGGCAACATATTTCGTTATTGCGAGCGCAGCGAAGCAATCCAGAATCTCTCCGCCGCAGCAGTCTGGACTGTTTCGCTGCGATAGCTCCTCGCAACGACGATGTAGAAGCAGCACGTCCAACTGTCTGACCGTCACCCTGAGGTGCTCGTCCTGCAACGCAGGACGAGCCTCGAAGGGCGAGGGCCCGGCTGCTTCCCGGCCGTGCATCCTTCGAGGCTCGCTCTACGTCGCTTCGCGCCGCAGAACTCGCGCCTCAGGATGACGGGAAGGGAGTGACGTTGTTCAGCCACATATTTTCATCCCCCATCGCGGGGATGTGGCAAATTATGTCAATAATACTTACCTACATTCCATTCGTCCATACCCAAAGAAGAATGTGGGCGCGCAGTTCGCGCGGTTGCGGGCGCGGCGTGCGTCGCGTATCTGCTGGCCATGACAGCAGCACAGAACGACCGCTCCGCGTCGACGCCCTCCGTGGCCTCGGCGCACGACAAGATTCTCATCGTCGACTTCGGCAGCCAGGTGACGCAGCTGATCGCACGTCGCGTGCGCGAAGACGGCGTCTATTGCGAGATCGTCCCGTTCAACAAGGCGGACGCGGCCTTCAAGGAGATGAAGCCGAAGGCGGTGATCCTCTCCGGGGGACCAGCCTCCGTGCTCGACGACAACGCACCGGCCGTTCCGATGTCGATCCTCACCGCCGGCGTGCCGGTGCTCGGTATCTGCTATGGCGAGCAGACCATGGCGCAGCAGCTCGGCGGTACCGTCGAGGCCGGCCATCACCGCGAATTCGGCCGCGCCACGATCGAGATCACCGACGATTGCGCGCTGTTCGAGGGGGTCTGGCAGAAGGGCGGTCGCTATGATGTCTGGATGAGCCACGGCGATCGCGTCACCAAGCTGCCCGAAGGCTTCCGCGGCGTCGCCAAGGCCGCGGGCTCGCCAATCTCCGTCATCGCCGACGACAAGCGCAAGTTCTACGCGATGCAATTCCACCCCGAGGTGGTGCACACGGTGGACGGCGCAAAGCTCATCCGCAATTTCGTGCGCAAGATCGCAGGGCTCTCCGGCGATTGGACCATGCGCGCCTTCCGCGAGGAGGAGATCCAGAAGATCCGCGCCCAGGTCGGCAAGGGCAAGGTGATCTGCGGCCTCTCCGGTGGCGTCGATTCAGCGGTCGCGGCCGTGCTGATCCACGAAGCCATCGGCGACCAGCTCACCTGCGTCTTCGTCGATCACGGCCTGCTCCGCCTTGATGAAGCAAAGACCGTGGTCGACCTGTTCCGCCACCACTACAACATCCCGCTCGTGCACGTGGATGCCTCCAAGCAATTCCTCGGCGAGCTCGAAGGCGTCACCGACCCCGAAGTGAAGCGCAAGACCATCGGCCGCCTCTTCATCGAGGTGTTCGAAGAGGAAGCGAAGAAGATCGGCGGCGCCGACTTCCTCGCGCAAGGCACGCTCTACCCCGACGTGATCGAGAGCGTCTCCTTCACCGGCGGCCCCTCGGTGACGATCAAGTCGCACCACAATGTCGGCGGCCTCCCTGAGCGCATGAACATGAAGCTCGTCGAGCCCTTGCGCGAACTGTTCAAGGACGAGGTGCGCAAGCTCGGGCGTGAGCTCGGCCTTCCAGAAATCTTCGTCGGCCGCCACCCGTTCCCGGGCCCGGGCCTCGCCATCCGCTGCCCCGGCGACATCACCCGCGACAAGCTCGACATCCTGCGCCAGGCCGATGCCGTCTACATCGACCAGATCAGGAAGCACGGCCTCTACGACGATATCTGGCAGGCTTTTGCGGTGCTGCTCCCCGTCAAGACCGTCGGCGTCATGGGCGACGGCCGCACCTACGACTACGTCGTGGGCTTGCGCGCCGTCACCTCCACCGACGGCATGACCGCGGACTTCTACCAGTTCGACATGAAGTTTCTGGGGGAGACCGCCACGCGCATCATCAACGAGGTGAAGGGCGTGAATAGGGTGGTGTACGACGTGACGAGCAAGCCGCCTGGGACGATTGAGTGGGAGTAGGGTCAGTGCCTGCTCAATCTTCAACTCCGCTTCGGAGAGGCGGCGTCGCGTAAATCATGGGATTTGGAGTATTCATCCATCGATCGGACTCGATCTACGATGACAGCCCCGCTGAACAATATCAATTTCCCAGCCAGTATCTCCGTCGCGTTGAAGCCTGCGTAGGTGATTGGATAATCTACTACGAACCGAGCAAGGTCGCCGAGACGCGCGGCTACTTTGCGATTGCTCGGGTTCAGCAGGTCATTCCTGACCCCGGTACTTCAGGGATGTATCTCGCTCTGATCGAGCCCGGAAGTTATCTCGATTTTGCCAATCCGGTTCCATTCAACGGGCCGGCCGGTCCCGTGGAGCGCGGTGTCCTGAACGAGCAGGGACGAATTTCAGGACGTGCCCAGTCGGCAGTCCGCCCAATCTCTCCCGACGATTTCAATAGAATATGCGAACTTGGTTTGGCTGAGAATGCGCCGCTATTGCCGCGGCGCGATGATGATGTGCGATCGCTCGATCTTAACGAGGAGCAGGTGCCGTTCAGATTCGAACAGCAGCGCGACCGCGTTAACCTGACCGTGTCGAGAATTTTGCGCGATCGAGTTTTTCGCCGTATCGTGCTCCGCGCCTATGATGAGCGTTGCGCCATTACCGGGCTAAAGCTCATCAATGGAATGGGGCGCGCGGAAGTCGCAGCCGCTCACATACGACCAGTCGAGGCTCGTGGGCCTGACGTCATCAGCAATGGCATCGCTCTTTCTGGTACCGCGCATTGGATGTTCGATCGTGGCCTCATTAGCCTGGCGGATAATTTGGAGATATTGATCTCGCGCCAGACGAACGATCCGGACGGAGTGCGATCGATCATTAACAAGACGGGTCACGCGCTTGAACCGCGGCGGATATCGGATCGTCCGCATCCGCATTTTCTGAAGTGGCACCGCGAGCACTGCTTCAAGCAGTAAGGGCATGGGCTAAGTAGAGCGGATCGAGACCCATTGCTCCTACAAACTGGATCGATAGGTATCGCTCGCTCTACCCATCCGACGCGTTATTCAATGCCAAACCGCAAGATCGGTCGAGCACATCATGGCCGTCAGCGACTAACTGGAGCCGCCACGGAGGAGGGACGATGAAGGCGGCGCTGCAAAACTATCAGGACCGGATGCGGCGGGTGCTGGATCATATCGACCGGCATCTCGACGATGATCTGGACCTGGAAACGTTGAGCGGCGTTGCGGCCTTCTCAAAATTTCATTTCCACCGGCAGTTCACGGCGACCTTCGGGTTATCAGTGCATCGCTATGTCCAGCTTGCCCGTATGAAGCGCGCGTCGCATCAGCTGGCCTACATGGACGCCCTTGATGTCACCGACATCGCGATGGATGCCGGTTACGAAGCTCCAGACGCCTTCGCCCGCGCCTTTCGGCAACGGTTCGGGCAATCGCCTTCGTCGTTCCGGAAATCTCCCGACTGAGAGCCGTGGCTTGCGGCCTTCGGGCCTCTCGACAACGCGAGGAGCAAGCTCATGCAGACAAGTATTACCAGTGACGATGTGACGATCCGCGATGTGCCCACCACAAAGGTGGCGATCATGGAGCATCGGGGCGACCCGGCGACGCTTCCTGCCACGATCCAGCGCTTCATCGCATGGCGCAGGGCCGCCGGCCTGGACCCCAGGACAAATCCGACCTTCAATGTCTGGCGTTCCGAGCGGCATCCTGCCTCGCCTGCCGATTATAGCGTTGACCTCTGTGTCGGGACCGACCAACCGATCGAGGCAAACGGCGAAGAGATCAAGGCCGGCGAGATTCCGGGCGGACGCTGCGCCGTGCTGCGCGTCGTCGGCCATACGGACAATCTGGAGCCCGCCGCGCTCTATCTCTATCGCGACTGGCTACCGGCCAGCGGCGAGGAAACGCGCGACTTCCCGCTCTATTGCCAGCGGCTGAGCTTCTTCCCGGAGGTGCCGGAGCACGAGGCGGTCGCGGAACTGTTTCTGCCGCTGAAATAGCGCCCTTGGAGTTCCAGGGCCCCGCGACATCATCGCACCTGCATAAGGCTTGACTTATATTAGTGCGGATCAATATTCGTCGTTGCGCTCAACGACAAGGAGAAACGCAATGGAGATCGATGTCGCCAGGGTCCTGGGGCTTGTGACGCGTTCGGTGAAGAATTTCGAGAAAGACGGGAAAGCAGCCAGCGCGGTGACACTGACGCGGCTTTACGACACTGATGTCGGCGATCTCTGGGACGCCGTGACCAGCAAGCAGCGCATTCCGCGCTGGTTCTTGCCGGTCGAGGGAGACCTCCAGCTCGGCGGCAGGTACCAGCTCAAGGGCAATGCGGGCGGCACTATCACGGCGTGCACGCCGCCGACCCATTTTGCGGCGACGTGGGAATTCGGCGGCGCGACGAGCTGGATCGACGTCAGGCTGGCAGCAGAACGAAGCCAGGCGCGTTTGACGCTGGAGCACACCGCGATCATCGAAGATCATTGGAATCAATTCGGTCCAGGTGCAGTGGGTATCGGTTGGGACCTCGCCATTGCGGGACTTGAGCGATATGTTGCGACCGGGGCAGCGGTCGACCATGAAACGGCCGAGGCATGGATGGGCTCTCCTGCGGGCAAGGAATTCATGACGGCAAGTGGCGAGTCTTGGCGCGCAGCGCACGTCACAAGCGGGGTCGATCCGGACACGGCGAAGCAGCGCTCGGACCGCACCATCGCTTTCTATCGCGGCGAGATGCCGCCTGACGTCGCGCATCCGGGCACAGGAAGCTGATGCACGTCTTCGAGGTCCTTGCCGATCCCGTGCGCCGTCGCATCCTAGAGCTGCTCGGCCTTAAGGAAATGGCGTCCGGTGAGGTCGTAGAAGTGATCGGGGCCGAGTTCGGGATCACGCAGGCCGCAGTGTCGCAGCACCTCAAGGTGCTGCGCGAGAGCGGCTTTGCAACGGTTCGCGCGGAGGCGCAGAAACGAATCTATTCGGTCGACGTCGCCGGCCTTCGCGCGGTGGATGCGTGGATCGGCCAGTTCAGGACCTTCTGGGAGCCGAAGCTCGACGCGCTTGCGACGGAGATCGCGCGCGGCAAACGGGAGCGTCGTAATGCTCCAACGACCAAACGGAGCGGAAAGAGGGCCTGAAGGCGTCGCGACTACCCGCCAACAGGGCCCGAAAGCGTCTCCAGCCCAACCTCAATCGCCGCGATGAATCGATGTAGCTTGCCCGCCGTCCCCTCGGAGCATGCAGATGAATCCGACCTTATTCGCGGGCGGCCCCTTGTAATTCATCCAGGCCGACGCCCGCTCCATCGCATTCTTGTCACCGCACACCGGGTCTGGACAGAAAAGCATCTCCCAACCGCTGCTTAGGGCCAAAAGGCGCCCTTACGGGCCGGCTCGCTCTGAGCGAGGCCGATCGCTCACCACCCAATGAATGGCTCACTTCCGAGGCTCAACGACTGTTTTTGTTGATCCGTCAGGCGCAGCCTGCATCCCCGGTGGGCTTTGACCTTGGGGGCTCTCCGGCTGCGCACCACCTGATTTTGTATCAAGAGGTCCAGTCCAACCTTGCGGTTGCAATTGACCTTTTTCTTCGGGCGCCGAGCGCCCGGTAGGGGTGTTTAAGTCTTTCTTCAGATCGGCTTGCGCTGTCGCAAATCCGCACGACAAGCCCCAGCAAATCGTTGCTATCAGAATAGTCCGCACGGCGACCTCCGCTTGGCTGAATGTAACAAACAGGTTGGGCCACCCTTCAGTTCCGTATTGCAAAGCGGGCGAACGAGCGATGTCTGCGTGGGGGGCGACCGATTGAGCGGGGATTACCGGTTGTGCGACGCGCTCAATCCCGCGAGATCTTCTCGAACCGCTTTATCAGCCGCTCCCGCTTCAGCCGCGACAGCCGCTGGATCCAGAACATCCCGTCGAGCTGATCGATCTCGTGCTGGTGACAGACGGCGCGCAAGGCCTCCGACTCCTCGGCCTGCATGTTGCCGTCGAGGTCCTGATAGCTGATCTGCACCCGGGCGTGGCGCTGGACCTCGTCGTTGACGCCGGGCATCGAAACGCTGCCTTCCCGGTGCAGGATCATCTCGGGCGACGCCCATTCGATCTGTGGATTGACGTAGGTGTGCGGGCCGTCCCTGGTGTCGAGCTCGAGCACGACGACGCGAAGGGAGATGCCGATATGCGGCGCCGTGATGCCTATCCCAGGCGCGGCGCGCATTGTCTCGAGCAGATCCGTTGCGAGCTCCCGCAAGCCGGCGTCGAATGCGATCACGGGCCGTGCCGGGATCGTGAGCCGGCGGTCGGGATAGCGAACGATGGGGCGAATGGTCATGATCTCTCGAATTTGACTGAAATGCTTGATGTCCGCATGGGCCGCGACAATCAAGGTCTGCTTGCGAGGTCCCCGCGCTTTCGCAGCACGTCGTGGCGGCGTTTGACCTGCTGGCGCGTCCCAGGAATCGGCAAGCCGCGGGACAGGAGGCGCTTGATGGCGGCGACAGGATCGCTGTGGCGGGATGTTGACATTGTGCCGGTGTTTTGCCCGACGTGTCAAATCGAAGGTATTGCATCGTAAGTCGCTGGTCCCACGGCCACCGGCTACTTTGCATGGGGTTGTTTTTCGAGATTTTTCTCGGGGGTCCTAAAAGCCCCTAAGTCGGGGACCGGATCGGGCCGATTCCCGACGCGATTGCTCCCGATCTCAAGCAGGATTTCGAGGCTACAATGATCCGGTGGAAACGATTATGCTGCAAGCGCTGGAAGCTGGATCGTGGAATCACTGCAAGTGCTCTCGGACGTTCTCAAGCGCAAGGAAATCTACACCTACTTCAGCCGATCGGCGATGGAGAAGGCTTACGCTTACCAGGCGCAGGGCCGCGTCTCGGCAGTGGATGTCAGCGAGGACCTGACGCATATCAGCGCCCAGGTGCGCGGCAGCGAATCCAGGAATTATCGCGTCGACATCCAATTGGAGTTCAGTCACGAGGAGCTCACCGATCTGGAAGGCGATTGCAGTTGTCCGATGTCCTTCAACTGCAAGCATGTCGCGGCGACGCTGCTCGAGGCGTTGAACGGCAAGGAGCCGCAGCAGGCGTCGGCACCGCGCACGGAGATAGCGATAGCCAAACCCGGCAACGCTCTACGAGCCGCAGCTCCGCCGGTCCTCCCTTACGAGGTCAATACCTGGATCGACAGTGTCGGCCGTGCGGTGCGGAGTACCGACGATTCCGCAGGTGAAAGTCAGCGCCTGCTGTATTGCCTGCATCCGTCGAACGATGCCATGCCACAGCTCGCCTTGTCGTTGCGCTCGGTTCGTGTGCTCAAGGACGGGAGCTTCGCCGACAACTACACCAGTCCGAGCCTGTTCGAGTTCAAACCGGAGCGTGCGCCAAAGTATTTTCGCGACGTCGACGTCGATCTTCTGACCCAGATCACGGGGCGGCTTCGTGGCAACTATTCCCAGGGACCGTATTCAGAGGAACTGCTGAAGCGGATCGTCGCAACCGGCCGCGCGTTCTGGGAGGATCACAAGCGCAAACCGCTGAGTTGGGGTGAGGAGCGCGAGGGCCGGATCGAATGGCGGCAGGCCGGCCGGCGTGGCGTCGCGCCCCATCTCGTGGTGCCCGGAGCGGCCGCACTCAACGCCGAGCCGCCGGTCTATGTCGAAGATGCGTCGGGGCTGATCGGTCCCGTGCGACTGGGCTTGCCGCCCCGGCTCGCCTGCCAGTTTTTGTCGGCGCCCGCCATTCCCCGCGCGCAGCTCGAAGAGGTCTCGCGCCGCTTGAGCCAGAAGCTGCCCTCGCTTCATCACAGTCTCTTGCCGGTGCCTCCGGCGGAGGCAGTGCAGATCGACGAGGATCCGCGCCCGGTGTTGCGACTGAAGCAGGGGCACGTGAATCCGGGCTACTATTACTATCAGAGCAGGGAGAAAGAGCGTGGTCCCGTAGGGGTCGCCAGTCTCGGATTCCGCTACGGGCCATTCGACATCGACACGACCCAGAGAGCCAGTCGGCTGGAGTTGTTCCAGGCCGGGCAGGTCTATGCGATCACGCGGCGCCAGGGCAAGGAAAGGCAGGCGCGCAAGCGGCTCGCCGACGTCGGTCTCGAGGACGCAAGGGCGGTATCTCCGACGCTCGATTTCCGTCATGCCATGGACTTCACGCTGGCCAACCAGCTCGACTGGTTCGAATTTGTCGCCCTCCACTCGGAGAATTTGCGGTCGGAAGGATTCGAGATTCTGATCGACGACGATTTTCCGTTTCGGCTGGCGGAGTCGTCGGGCGACTTCGATGCCGAACTGGAATCGAGCGGAATTGACTGGTTCGAGCTGGCGCTCGGCATCGAGATCGACGGCGAGCGCCACGATCTCGCGCCGCACGTGGCCGCTTTGGTGTCCGCGCCGGGCTTCACGCCAGACCGATTGAAGCAACTTGCCGAAAAGGGCGGGCGGTTCTACCTGCCGCTCGCCGACGGCCGTCAACTCGCGCTGGCCGCCGATCGCTTCCTTCCGCTGGTGCTGGCGCTGCACGGCCTGCACATGAGCGGCGCCTTCACCGATGCTTCGAAGAAAATCAGGCTGTCGCGCGCGGATATCGTTCCGCTGCTCGGAGTGGAGAACGAGAATTTCGCCTTCCGGGGCGCCGACAGTCTTCGTCGTCTCGCGGGGCTGCTTCAGGCCCGGGGATTGAGCGTTCCGGAACTGCCGCCAACTTTTCTCGCCGCGCTTCGGCCTTATCAGGCACAGGGCGTGGCGTGGCTCGATCTGCTCCGCGAAAGCGGATTGGGCGGAATCCTGGCCGACGACATGGGGCTGGGCAAGACCGTCCAGATACTGGCTTTGATCGCGCTGGAGAAAGAGCGAGGTCACGCCACTGACCCTGTGCTCGTCGTCGCGCCGACCAGCCTGATGACGAATTGGTGTGCCGAAGCGCAAAAGTTTGCACCGGACCTGAAAGTCCTCGTCCTGCACGGGGCCGACCGCAAGCAGAAGTTTGCAGACATCGCCGAGCATGATCTGGTCCTGACCACCTATCCGCTGATCGCAAGGGACCGGGAGGTTCTGCTGGCGCGGGAATGGCACATCGCCGTGTTGGACGAAGCGCAGACGGTCAAGAATCCCGACGCTGCTACCACCCGATGGCTGCGCGAGACGAAGGCGCGGCACCGCTTCTGTCTCACGGGGACGCCGATGGAAAACCATCTCGGCGAGCTCTGGTCGATCATGAGCTTCGTCAATCCGGGCTATCTCGGCGACAAGGCAGCCTTTTCGCGCCAGTGGCGCTCACCGATCGAGAAACGCGCCGACAAGGTGCGGGCCGCGGCGCTGGCGCAGCGCGTCAAGCCGTTCCTGTTGCGCCGAAGCAAGGCGGAAGTGGCAACGGAACTGCCCGCCAAGAGCGAGATCGTCGAGACCATCGTGCTGGAAGGTCCGCAACGCGACCTCTACGATTCGATACGGCTATCGATGTCACGCAAGGTTCGTGAGGCAATCGAAAAGCGCGGGCTGGCCAAGAGTCATATCGTGGTTCTCGAAGCTCTCCTCAGGATGCGGCAGGCGTGTTGCGATCCGGCGCTCCTGAAACTCGCCGACGGAATCGAACGGCCGTCGGCCAAGCTTGATCGCCTGATCGAGATGGTGCGGGAACTCTTGAGCGAGGGGCGGAAGATCATTGTATTCTCGCAGTTCACCTCCATGCTCGCATTGATCAGGAGGCGCTTCGACGACGATGGCCTGCGCTACAGCGTGCTCACCGGAGAAACCAAGGACCGCAAGACGGCGATCGAGGCGTTTCAGAACGGTTCGGCGGAGGTCTTCCTGGTCAGCCTGAAGGCGGGTGGAGTGGGTCTCAACCTCACTGCAGCCGATACCGTCGTCATTTTCGATCCCTGGTGGAATCCTGCTGTCGAGGAACAGGCCATCGATCGTGCCTATCGGATTGGGCAGGACAAGGCCGTTTTCGTCTACAGGCTGGTGGCCGCCGGCACGATCGAGGAAAAGATGGACGATCTCAAGGCCCGAAAACGCGCTCTCGCCGACAGCCTGTTCGATCGCGACGGCCGAATCGCCTCGGCTCTCACGGAGGATGACGTCAAGGCCTTGTTTGAGGTGTAGCAGGGTGCAGTTGCGCCGCGATCGCCGGCCGGTCGGAGCCCGGAAAAGTTGATCCGATGCTTTGGTCCATATGTCGGTCCCGGCCGTTCCCATTCGTCTTTCACCCAGACAGACCTGACGGGAGACCAAAATGACCCCTTCCTCTTATCGCTGGGTGATCGTCGCCGCGGGCGGCTTGCTCGGCTGCGTCGCGATCGGCGGCATGTTCTCGCTGCCGGTGTTCCTGAAGCCGATCGCCGCGGACACCGGCTGGTCGGTGACCGGCATTTCCAGCGCGATGACGATCGGATTTCTGGCGATGGCCTTCACCAGCATGGTCTGGGGCACGCTGACTGACAGGTTCGGACCGTTGCCGGTGGTGCTGACGGGCTCGACAGTGCTGTCCCTGAGCCTGTTCGCGGCGAGCCATGCGACCTCGCTTCTAGCGTTCCAGTCCGTCTTCGGCCTTTTGGTCGGCGCTTCCTGCGCGGCGATCTTCGCGCCGATGATGGCGACCGTCACCGGCTGGTTCGACACCCGTCGCAGCCTCGCGGTGTCGCTGGTGTCGGCCGGCATGGGTATGGCGCCGATGACCATGTCGCCGCTTGCGGCATGGCTCGTTTCCAGTCACGACTGGCGCACCTCGATGCAGATCGTGGCGCTGGTGGTCGCCGCCATCATGATTCCGGTCTCGCTGCTGGTGCGCTGTCCGCCCGCGCTCGCGCACGCCGTGGCCGCGCCGTCGGGCGAGGGGGCTGCTCAGGCCGAGATGTCGATGGCCGAGGCGCTGCGCTCGCCGCAATTTCTGATCCTACTCGCGACCAACTTCTTCTGCTGCGCCACCCATTCCGGCCCGATCATCCACACCGTCAGCTATGCCGTGAGCTGCGGCATTCCGCTGATCGCAGCGGTGACGATCTACAGCGTCGAGGGTTTTGCCGGCATGGGCGGCCGGATCGCCTTCGGCCTGATGGGCGATCGCTTCGGCGCCAAGCGCGTGCTGGTCTCGGGGCTGCTGTTGCAGGCGTTCGGCGCGCTCGGCTACGTCTTTGCGCATCAGCTCGCAACGTTCTACGCGGTCGGGGCCATCTTCGGCTTCATCTATGCCGGCACCATGCCGCTCTATGCCGTGCTTGCCCGCGAAAACTTTCCACTGCGCATGATGGGCACCGTGATCGGCGGCACCGCGATGGCCGGCAGCCTCGGCATGGCCACAGGCCCGCTCGCCGGCGGCCTGATCTACGACGCGTTCTCAAGCTACGCCTGGCTCTATATCGGCTCCTGGGCGATGGGCCTCGGCGCCTTCCTGATGGCGATGATGTTCAGGCCGTTCGCAAAGCCGCAAGGCGAAGTGGCGCCGGCGACAGCGTGAGAGATGAAGAGTCAGCGTCCAATGCGCTTCTCGAAAAACAGATCAGGGTACGGATCATCGTTGAAGCGCGGAATCTCGGTCCAGCCCGTGGTGCGGTAGAGCTGGCCGGCCTCGGGGAGCGCACTGTTGGTGTCGAGCCGCAGCAGCCCAATGCCAAGTGCGCGTGCGGCATCCTCGGCCGCGTCCATCAGGCGCCGGCCGAGACGCAATCCGCGTGCCGCGGGGGCGACCCACAGCCGCTTGATCTCGGCATAGCCGTGATCCGTTCCCTTCAGCCCGACGCAGCCGATCGGCAGCGTGTCCGACATCGCGACGATGAAGGTCCCGCGCGGTCGGCGCATGTCCTTGGCGTCGGGATCGCGCGACAGCGAGACGTCAAAACCCTGTTTGAAGCGGCGGCCCAGCTCGGCATAGTACTCAGCGAGGCAATAGCGGGCCTCTTCGCTTTGCGGATCCATCTCGTCCGGCGCGACGCGGTCGCGCGTCAATGCCGAGGCAATCATGTCCATCGCCGCCAGCAGCGCATCGCGCTGCGCATGCTGTGCAAGGAAGCTCTCGGCCTGCGCGTTCGACAGCGCCTCATAGGCCGCGAACTCGCGCCGGCCCGCGCGCGTCAGTCTGGCCACGCGGCGGCGCGCATCGTCCGCGTGCGCATGGGTCTCGATCAGCCCGTCGTCCTCGAGGCTACGGAGCAGCCGGCTCATCAGCCCGGAATCGAGGCCGAGATAGTCACGGATCTCGGCCACGTCCGAACGCCCGTGTCCGATCGCATTGAGCACGCGCGCGGCCCCGAGCGGACGGCCGCGTCCGAGGAACGAGGTGTCGAGCGCGCCGACGGCAGAGGTGACGGCACGGTTGAAGCGGCGAACGCGGGAGACGGGGTCCAGCATATACCTGACTTTAGTCAGGTATATTTGGCGGGTCAATACGGGCAGGATCTCTCCCGCGTGAAACGTCGCGCCGCGCGTCAGATCACGCCGTAGCGCGTGGGTTTACATGCCACCCCCTCCGCCACCGCCGCCACCTCCGCCGCCAGCCTGTCTGGACGCTTCGAGATCTCTGTCTGCACGACTGGGTCCGCCAGGCGCGTAGCCGAAAGCCCCCGGGTAGCCCTTCATTGATCCCATTGTTTGCGTCTCGCGCAGCGGAGCGTAGCCGGGCACGCGCGGGTGATGTTTCGCGGAGATCGACTTATGCTGAGCAGGTGCTTTGTTCGGTACAGCCTGTGCAAGAGTGGCTGGCGCGGCGGCGATGAGAGCGGCGGCAGAAAGTGCGATGATCGTTGCCTTCACTTTTCGGTCCTCCCTCGTTGGGATTGAGGCGCCCCGCGTAGGGGAGTGAAACTATGCCTGCCCCATGAACAGCCACATCACGCTCGGGTGAAGCCGTATCACTTCACCGTGGCGGCGATGTCGCCTCGGCCCTCGAAGGCCGACATCATGGCACTCGTACGCCGCATTGTGAGTTGTGCCGGTGCCGCGGACCGCTACCATGCGGCCGCTCCCGTGAAGGACAGGAGCCGGCACACTGAGCGGAGGCGACATGAGCGGGCAGGAACGCAAGGTGAAGGGATCGGACCTGTTTGTTGCTGCACTGGAGAACGAAGGCGTCGACCGCATCTTTGGCATCCCCGGCGAGGAGAACCTCGATCTGGTCGAGTCGCTCCGCAGTTCCAAGATCGAGTTGATCCTGACCCGCCACGAGCAGGCGGCCGCGTTCATGGCCGCAACGCACGGCCGGCTGACCGGCAAGCCCGGGGTTTGTCTTTCCACGCTCGGTCCGGGCGCGCTCAATCTGTCGACCGGGGCCGCTTATGCGCATCTCGGCGCGATGCCGATGATCCTGATCACCGGCCAGAAGCCGATCATGAGCAGCCGGCAGGCGCGATTCCAGATCGTGGACGTGGTCGCGACCATGAAGCCGCTGACGAAATTGTCGCGGCAGATCGTCAGCGCTTCCAGCATCCCGACCGTCGTGCGCGACGCCTTCCGTGTGGCGATGGAGGAGCGGCCGGGACCGGTGCATCTCGAACTGCCCGAGGACATCGCGGGCGACGAAGTGCCGGCGGTCCCCGTGGTCCCGATCCATCCGATCGAAATCCCGGTCGCCCACCGCGCCGCGCTGGACCGCGCCGCCGAGATGATTTTGGCTGCAAAGCGCCCGCTGGTGATGATGGGCGCGGCGACCAGTCGGCCGAGATCGACGCACGGCATCGCCAGCTTCGTACGGCGGACGGGCATCCCGTTCTTCACGACGCAGATGGGGAAGGGCACGGTGCCCGGCGGCACCAATCTCTATATGGGCACCGCCGCGCTGTCCGAACGCGACTACGTCCATGACGCGATCGACGCCGCCGATCTGATCCTCGCGATCGGTCACGACCCCGTCGAGAAGCCGCCTTTCATCATGGGACCGTCGGGCCCAAAGGTCATCCATGTCAGCTACACGCCGGCGAGCGTCGAGCAGGTCTATTTTCCCGATGCAGAGGTCGTCGGCGACGTTGGCCCGAGCCTGGATTTGCTCGCCGACCGCGTCGAAGGCAAGCTGCCGCAGGCGGCAGCGCTGTTGCCGTTGCGCGAAAAGATTCTCAGCCATATCGCCGACCGCGCCACCGAGGCGCGCTGGCCGCCGACACCGCAGCGCATCGTGCACGACATCCGGCAGGTGATGCCGGAGAACGGCATCGTCGCGCTCGACAACGGCATGTACAAGATCTGGTTCGCGCGCAACTACCGCACCCGCGTCGCCAACACGCTGCTGCTCGACAATGCGCTGGCGACGATGGGCGCCGGCCTGCCGTCGGCGATGATGGCCGCGATGCTCTATCCCGACCGCCGCGTGCTCGCGGTCGCCGGCGATGGCGGCTTCATGATGAACAGCCAGGAGATGGAAACGGCCGTCCGCCTCAAGCTCAACCTGGTCGTGCTGGTACTGGAAGACAACGCCTACGGAATGATCCGCTGGAAACAGGCCGTCGATCATTTTGCCGATTACGGCATGACATTTGGCAATCCTGACTTTGTCCTATACGCGAAGGCGTATGGCGCCAGGGGGCATCGAATCGAGAGCGTCGACAGTTTTGGGCCGACGCTCGATGCGGCCTTCAGGGAGGGCGGCGTGCACCTCGTCTCGATCCCGATCGACTATTCGGAGAATGTGCGGGTGCTCGTCGACGAGCTGCGGGCGCGGGAGAAGCAACAGGGGTAGTGTAGTGGGCTACACTGTCTCCCCATCGTCATTGCGAGCGCGTAGCGAAGCAATCCAGACTGGAAAGATTCTGGATTGCTTCGCTGCGCTCGCAATGACGGACTAAGCGGGCCAGCTTGGCCACGATAACAACTTGTGTCGCGGTCGCCGATCACCGACACTCTCAATTAGCCAACCAATCACAGGAATAAGACATGACTCGCGTTCGCTGTATCACCGAGATGGGCATGGGCGTCGACGTTCACGGCAAGGACGCCACCAAGGCGGCGAAGCGCGCGGTTTCGGATGCGATCCGGCATTCGAGCCTCGGTTTCTTCCGGATGATCGGGAAGACCGCAAACGACATGTTTGTCGATGTCACGATCGCGGTACCGAATCCAGAAGCCGTCGACAAGGAAGCCGTCGCCAAGGAGCTTCCGTACGGCACCGTGACTGTCAACGCGGTCAAGGGCGGGCTCGAGATTCCCTCGGCCGTGGAACAGGGCAACGACCCCATCCTCATCGCCAATGCGGCCGTCATCGTCAGCTTCGAGAAGGACTAGGGGGCCGGTGTCCGATAGCGATTTAACGCTGCTGGATCGTCCGATCTGGAGTGCGTTGACGACCCGTCAAAAGCATCTGGCGGAGGGCGGCCCTATGGCATTGCGCTATCCCGTGGCGATGACGCCGTTTGCCGACATGATCGACATGTCGGCGGCGAGCTTCGCCGCGCTCGGTGATCTCCTGTCGGGCTCGCAGATCGCCGCGCTGTTCACCCCAGAAGCCGTCGACGTTCCTGCCGGCTTCAAGGTCGTGCTCGCCGAGACCGGTGAGCAGATGATCGGCTCGCCCGCCGACAGCCCGCTTTGCGATGCCGAGATCGTCACGTTGGGTGTCGCCGACGTTCCGGCCATGATGGCGCTGACCGCGCTGACGAAGCCCGGTCCATTCGCGCTGCGGACGCATGAGCTCGGCGCTTTCCTCGGCATCCGCGCTGGCGATGAATTGGTGGCGATGGCCGGCGAGCGGATGAAGCCGGGCAATTTCACGGAGATGACGGCCGTCTGCGTGCATCCCGACCATCGTGGGCGCGGCTACGCGCAGGCGCTGCTCGCGGCGGTGGCGCGCCAGATCGAAGCGCGCGGCGAAATTCCGTTTCTGCACGTGTTCTCCAACAATGCCTCGGCCATCGCGCTGTACCAGCGGCAGGGTATGAAAATCCGCAGCCGCTTGCACGTCACCGTACTGATGAAGCAGGAATGAGCGGCCCCGTTTGGACGGGCTTCATATCCTGCGAATTCGCGCTATATCCTCTCCAACCACAATGGGGGGAGACACATGGACGCCAGGACAACTGATTTTTCCGCCGCACGGACGGCGATGCAGCGCTACGTCGATCGGGAGATCATTCCGGGCGTGTCCTGGGCGGTGCTGCGCGGGCGCGAGGTGGTCGACCAGCAATGCGTCGGCTTCGCCGACCGCGAGGCGAACACCACGCTCCGGCCCGACCACATTTTTCGCGCGTTCTCCAATACCAAGATCTTCGTCACCTGCGCGATCATGCTGCTGGTCGAGGAAGGCAGCATCGGGCTTGATGATCGCGTGGAGAAATTCCTGCCACAGCTTGGCAATCGCAAGGTGCTGAAACAGGGCGCAGCGAGCCTTGCCGATGTCGAGTCGGCGAAGGGCCCGATCACGATCCGGCAGCTCCTGACCCATACGTCGGGCCTCAGCTACGGCATCTTCGATCCCGGCACGGTGCTGTTCAAGGGCTACAACGAGGCGCGGATTCTCAATCCGCTGACGCCGCTGACCGACATGATCGACAAGCTCGCCGATCTGCCGCTGTCCTATCATCCCGGCGCGGGCTGGGAATATTCGGTCGCCACCGACGTGCTCGGCCGCGTCGTGGAGGTCGTTTCCGGCCAGGCGCTCGACGCCTTCCTCAAGGCGCGGATATTCGATCCGCTCGGCATGGTCGACACCGGCTTCTACGTGCCGGAAGCGCAGCAGGGCAGGCTGGTTGCGCTCTACAATGGCGCCGATGTGTTCGATCCGATGAAGCCCGGCCTGACGCGAGCCGACAATCTGCCTTATCCGCATGCCTACCGGCGGCCATTGCCGCGGCTATCGGGCGGGGGCGGTCTGGTCTCGACCTTGCCTGACATGCTCGCGCTGGTGCGTGCGCTGCTACCCGGCTCGGAAGCACTGCTGAAGCCGGAGACGCTGCGGCAGATGATGACGAACCAGCTGCCCGCGGGACAGACCATCCGCTTCGCCAATCTCGGCCCGATCCCCGGCAAGGGCTTTGGCCTCGGCGGCGCCGTCACCTTCGCGCCGACGCCATTTGATCCCCCGAATTCGACCGGCGAATTCCAGTGGGGCGGGCTTGCCGGCACGCATTGGTGGATTTGCCCGGAGGCCAATACCGCCGGCGTGCTGATGGCCCAGCGCTACATGGGTTTCTGGAATCCGTTCTTCTTCGAGTTCAAGCGCCTGGCCTACCAGGTGGTCGGAGGCTGATCGCGAAAAAATCGTCCGCCTCCGCGAATCCTCTTTGGCCATCGCGCCCTCGTGATGGTCGAGACTATCGCCGGCATCAGGCGGTGCGGATCGACCGCGTTGATCGCGGCGGCACTGCGCGCCGGTAGCACGCTCAGCCATGCGCTATTGGCGCAACGCCTGTTTCGAACGACAGCGAGGCAACGGCGCAGCATAGAAGATGCAAGCGGGAGGTCATGCCTCCCGGTTGCTGTTTGCGTCAGTCCTTCCAGGGATCGAATTCGCCTTCGCCGGCCATGGCGACGGCGAACGGCCGCAGCGTGTGCAGCACTCGCACGGTGCCGGCGTGCTGCGCGAGCACGTCGGGCAGGCGGCGATAGGCCATCGGGCTCTCGTCGAGGTCGGCACCGATCAGGGTGACGCCACGCTCGTTGAGCCAGCGGTCCATCTCCGCGCGAGAGAAGCGCCGCTTCGCCTCCTTGCGTCCGAACAGGCGGCCGGCGCCGTGCACGGTCGAGTAGAGCGAAGCTTTGGCTTCCGGACTGTCGACGCCCTCGAGGATGACGGCGTCGTCACCCATCGAGCCGCCGACGAATCCCTTCTGGCCGGGAAACGCCGGCGTCGCGCCCTTGCGCACCACCCACAGATCCTTCCCGTCGTGGGTCTCACGCCAGGCGTAGTTGTGGTGGTTGTGCACACTCTCCGTCACGCTGCCGCCGATGATCCGGCGGACGCGTTCGACGACCCACTCGCGGCCCGCATAGGCGTAACGCCCGGCGAGCTGCATCGCCGCGATATAGCGGCGGCCGAGCTCGGAATCCTCGTCGACCACGGCGGGCGGGACGTTCATGCCGTCCTGGCCGCCAGCGGCCTTGAGGTAACGCGTCGCGGAGGTATGCCCGAGGCCGCGGCTCCCGAAATGGACGCCGATCCAGACGTAACCTTCCTCGTCGCGCATGAGGTCGACATAGTGGTTGCCCGACCCGACCGTGCCGAGCTGGGCCACCGCCTTCGGACGGTAGGCCTCCATGTCGCTCTCGCGCCAGGCATCGCCGTCGTCGAACAGGTCGTGCTCGGCACGTTCGGCGTTGGCGCGGCCAACACCGAAGGAGATCACCTTGGCGACGTCGCGGATGATCGTGGGGACGAGGCCTGCGATGTCGTCGAAGCGCGTGTCGAGTCGCGCAGCCATGTTTCCGCAGCCGATGTCGAAGCCGACGCCGGAGATGCTGATCTGCTTCTCATAGGCGATGACCCCGCCGACCGGCTGGGCGTAACCGAGATGGCCGTCGGCACAGATCACGCCCGACACGACATTGCCGACCGCCATGCAGTTGCGCATCTGTGCCACGGTCGCCGCCTCGTGCGGGCCGAAGATCTTCAGCGGCGCATTCTGGAAGCGGGCCTCCTGCGGGCGCAGGTTCGCGATCGCGCTCGCGGCCGCATCGGCTTCGCGGGCAAGATGCTCCTTGCGCGCAGCGTCCCGGTACGAGCACCAGGCGGGCTGGCCGCGTCCTTCGCCGACGCGCGCGTCAGGATCGACGCCGGCGGCGAGGCAGAGCTCGCGAGCGCGTTCCATGTAGGGATCGGATCGTCGCATGATCTTGTGTCCTGCTGCCGCGATGTTTGAATGGGCCGCGCGGCGGGCAACAAAAAACCCTCCGGAGCGGCAGGCTCGGGAGGGTCCGTGAGAAGCGGACTATCGATCTTGCGGTCAGGCAAGATCGCTCCCATGAGCCGGGCATGAGCCATCGAATAGCTTGGAGCTGTTCGATATGCGGGCAATTCTTTCGTAGCGGTACAGCATCGCTCGGTTCATGTTGTCTGTCGCGAAAGGAAGTGTTCGCGAGGGCGCGGGACATACGCCCGCAACTTGCGGATGTCAAGCGGCGCAAGTGTGAAAACGACAAATGACGGATCCATTACGTGCCAAACTATCTCGGTCTCGACGGATTTCGTTTCGGCTGGGTCGCAGCCTGGATCGACGATCGCGGCGATCATGGATTCGATTTTTCACCTGGTCTCACACGCTTGCTCGCGATGCCGCATGCGCGCGCAATGATCGACATGCCGATCGGATTGAACGTGAGTGGCTACCGAACGTGCGACGTGCGCGCACGCGAGCTGGTCGGCCCTGCCGTGTTTCTCGGTGCTCGCCGCGACCTCTGGACATTTCCCGACATGGCGGCAGCCAATCGCTTCTATTGGGAGAAAGAGGGCAAGGGCAGGGGCGTATCGGCGCAGCTCTGGAACATCAGGGACAAGATCAGGGACGTCGACGAGATCATGACGCCGGCGCGGCAAGCGACGATCGGCGAAGCACATCCCGAATTGATTTTCTGGAATTTGGCAGGTCGTGTCCGACTTGCGAAGAAGACGTCGGCGGAAGGTCGCGATCAGCGCATCGCGCTCCTGGTGCAACGCGGCTTCACGCACCTGCCGAAATGGCTGACACAGCGTCACGGCACCGGAATCGGCCGTGACGATCTGATCGACGCCTGTGCCTGCGCGGTCGCGGCGCGCGACAGTCAGCAGCGTGTGGGAGGAGAGGAGGTCGATCCACGGGGGCTGCGGATGGAGATCAACTATTGAAGTCATTGTCCGCGTAATCGCGGTCGGGAAAAATCGGTAATTTATTTGAGGTGTGCAGGAACTGCCGATGGTCGTCCCGCGTTCCCCGTACGAACGAACATAGAGAAGCTCGTGCGATGAATGATGCCAGTCAATTCGCGACCGCGATGCTCGCCCTCGTCTTCACGGGAGCGTTGCTCATCACCGGGCAGCTCTTCATCGAGCGGCGCGCGCAACGCGACGCCGCTTATGTGACGGGTCATTTGCTGCGGCCATTGTGATCCGGGAATCCTTGTGACGACTGCTTGGTCTTGCGCCGTTCGGTGTCTCGCCTAGAATAGGCGAGATATCACGAACGATGCCGGAGTCCCGATGTCCGATCTTTCCGCCTTTCCCATCACCAAGCGCTGGCCGGCCAGGAATCCGGAGCTGCTTCAGCTTTACTCATTGCCGACGCCGAATGGTGTCAAGGTCTCGATCATGCTGGAAGAGATCGGCCTGCCTTACGAGGTCCATCTCGTCGATTTCGGCAAGGACGATCAGAAGACGCCGGAATTTCTCTCGCTCAATCCGAACGGCAAGATTCCGGCGATCCTCGATCCTAACGGTCCTGGCGGCAGACCGCTGCCGCTGTTCGAGTCCGGGGCGATCCTGCAATATCTCGCGGAGAAGACCGGCAAGCTTTTGCCGGAAGATGCCGCGCGCCGCTACCAGACCATCCAGTGGGTGCATTTTCAGATGGGCGGCATTGGGCCGATGTTCGGCCAGGTCGGCTTCTTTCACAAATTCGCCGGCAAGGATTTTGAGGACAAGCGGCCGCTCGAACGATACGTCAACGAGTCCAGACGCCTGCTCGGTGTGATGGAGATGCATCTTTCCGGTCGGCAATGGTTCATGGATGACGACTACACCATCGCCGATATCTCGATGCTCGGCTGGGTGCGCAACCTCGTCGGCTTCTACAGTGCCGGCGATCTCGTCGGGTTCAGCCAGTTCAAATCGGTCGCCGCCTGGCTCGAACGCGGGTTGGCGCGCCCCGCCGTGCAGCGCGGGCTGAGCATTCCGAAACGGCCGTGAGACTTACGTCAGCGCCTTGTGGGTCATGTAGAGCGCCATCACTGAGATGACGGTGATCATGACCCGCCGCAGCACCGATTTGCTGACGCCATTGGCCATGCGTGCGCCAAGATCGGTGCCGATCCAGAGGCCGGCAAGGATGCCCAGGACGGCCGGCCAGCCGACCACGAGCCCCTTGCTCCAGTAGATCCAGGCCGCCGGAATATTGGTCGGGATGACCGAGAAGATGAGGCTGACGAGTTGGGCCTGATGCTGTGGGACGCGCAGGCCTGCGGCGAGGCCGACCGTGATCGCGAGTCCGCCGCCGATGCCCATGAAGCCGGATGAAAAGCCGGCAAGCGTGCCGATGAGAAGCAGGGGCAGCCAGGGCAGTTCGTCTCTGTCGGCGGCCTCGTTGCCTTCGTCCTTCCGTTCGCGGCGCAGAACCAGCAAAGCGATCAGCGCGACGAGATAGACGACATAAGTCCATTGCAAGACAGAGTTGGATACCGCGGCCGCGGCGTAGCCGCCGCCTGCACCACCGATGAGAAACCCAAGGCCGATCCAGACGATCCATCGCAATGGGCTGCGATTGCCGCTCTGCCAGTAGCGGCGAACGCCGGCGAGGCCCGTCGGAGGCACTTGCGTAATCAGCGATGTCCCCTGGGCGACGTGTTGCTCGGCCCCGAGCAGCAGCACGCAGAAGATCACCAGGCCGCCGCCCGGGCTCGTTCCCATGAAACCCGATGTCAGTCCGCCGACGAGACCGACACCGGCGCCGGCGAGGAGGTCATGAATCCAGGACATCGCTCAAGCCCTGGTTCGACGCTTGACGTCCGGCTTTGACGTGCGAAATCCTTCGACCACGCCCGCCACAGCCGCCATGCATGAACCGACGTCAAAGTCCTCGCCCCAGCATTTCTGCAGCACAAAGCCCTGGAAGATCGCGATCAGCACGCGTGCGATTGCGTCGGCGCCGAGGTCGCGCTTGATGAGGCCATCGTGCTGGGCGCGCTCAACCAGCGCGACGATCAGCGCGCGGGGCATGTCGATGCCCTCGACGACGTTGGTGCGGACGCGGCGGTTGCGCAGGGCTTCGGCCCAGCCGTGGATGCCAACGCGCCGCCGGGCTTCGCCCACAGGATCGGTCAGCCACTGTGCGTAGACGTGGATCAGCGCATGAAGTCCTTCGACCGGATCGCCCGATCCTTGCGCGACCGAGTTGAGCACGGCTTCACGGCGATGGCGGTCGTCGGCCAGCGCCTCGATCAGGTCGTCCTTGCTCTGGAAGTAGAGATAGACCGCGCCGTGGCTGAGCCCCGACCGCTTCACGATGTCGGCCATGCCGGTCTGGTGAAATCCGTTCTCGGAGAAGCAGGTGAGCGCAGCCTCGAGAATCTGCTGACGCCGGCCTTCGCGCTTCTTGTCGCTGATCTTGGGCATGCGCACGGTCCATAAATAACTGACAGACCGATCGTTTTCGTTGTTCGCCTGACACGATGCGAAGACAAGAGATAAAATAAAAAAACGATCAGTCAGTCATTTTAAAGACCGGATCGGCTTTGGTCAAGTCCGGACGGTCCCGAGCCGAGTAACAGAGGATCGAACGGTCAGCGCGCAGCCGACAGCGGCGGTCATTGGGGATCGTGCACCGCTAGAACAGCCGCCCGCCGTTCGGCACCGGCTTGCTGGGCTGGACCAGCACGACCTTGCCATCGGCATCGGGGAATCCGAGCGTCAGCACCTCCGACACGACCGGCCCGATCTGGCGCGGGGGGAAATTGACGACGGCTGCGACCTGTTGCCCCACGAGCGTCTCGATCAGATGGTTTTCGGTGATCTGTGCCGAGCTCTTGCGCACGCCGATCGCGGGGCCGAAGTCGATCCACAGCCGCCAGGCCGGCTTGCGCGCTTCCGGGAACGGCTTGGCATCGACGATGGTGCCGACGCGGATATCGACCGCGAGGAAGGTATTGAAGTCGATGGTCGGCGATGCGGCCGCGGCGGGGTCGTGGGTGACGTGCATTGTGTGTCCGCTCAGAGAGTTCGAAAGCTTCGTTCGCAACATTGTCGCGCGAGGCGGAGTTTCGTACAACGCCGCAGCCGAAGTATCACGCATGCGCGAGGAACGTCTTGCCCAACATCATCTACGGCATCAAGAACTGCGACACCATGAAGAAGGCACGAGCCTGGCTCGATGCCCATGGCGTCGCCTACGAGTTTCACGACTACAAGACGGCGGGCGTGGAGAAGGACAAGCTCAAGCAGTGGAGCGACAAGCTCGGCTGGGAGACGCTGCTCAATCGCGCCGGTACGACCTTCAAGAAGCTGCCTGACGCCGACAAGGAAGGTCTGACCGAAAAGAAGGCGCTGGCATTGATGCTAGCGCAACCATCGATGATCAAGCGTCCCGTGCTGGAGGCTGGCGGCAAGCTCCTGGTTGGCTTCAAGCCGGACATCTATGCCAAGGAAGTCGGGGCCAAATCGCGCTGACCGCTAGTTCAGTTCGATGATCTCGGTGGTGACGCCGGGCTGCTCGGCGAACTCGACCACGTCGGCGGCGGCGATACGGCCGGGGGCGCGGTGAAAGAGGTCGCGGTCGATCACCGCGCGCAGTTTGGGACGCGGCAACGCGTCATTGCCGCGCATCAGATTCTTGATCTCGAAGCCACCGTCCTCGCAGAAGGTCTTGAGCGAGGCGATGACGTGACAGACGTTTCCGTCGGTCTGGAACGGCAGCAGCAGCCGTTCATAGGCCACGACGCGCCCGTAGATGTCGTCGATGTCGGCAACGCTGTAGACCGGAAGCCGGCGCGCCACGCATTCGTAATAGATCGGCATCACGAAGGGTGCGAGTCGCGGTCCGATATAGTCGTCGAGCAGAACGCCTTTGCCGGTATGTCCATAGGCGCGCGAAATGCGCGTGCCTTCGCTCTGGATGGTCAGGCGCGGCGTCGGCGCCGAAAGGTCCACCGTATAATAGATGAGATCGGACAGCTCTTCCTCGAGCCGCGCGGGCTGGTACTCCCGGATGCCCGGCGCAATCTGCTGGCGGGCATAAAGTCGCAGCCACGTGTTCAGGAGATCACGCTGCCTGATCGACTTGACGACGGAAGGAGCGGCGCTTGCGAAATCCAAGGCAATATTCCCGGCGTATAGAAACCCGCGCATCATCCATACTTCGGCAAAATTTTCTATGAAGTCTGGCGCGCGGGACGAAAGACCGTTAACGACGGCTTGATGACCGGTGCTTTGCAAGCCCGGAGGTCGGCCAGGCGGGACATCAAAACACTTCCGACTAAGGGAGAATAAGCCTCCCGGCTGGAGGCCTGACCTGCTCTGCTTTCTGCCTTGCCTAACCCCCGTCACCTCCGGCATATTCCGCGCCGGGAGGCGGCGTTCCGGGATGGGCTCCAAGGCCTCCGGAAAGCCGAAGTAAACTAAGGACAGCCACGCGCGTTGCGCGGGCAGGGGGAAATCTGTTTGGCCGATGAGTTCATTCTCGAAACGGAAGGCTTGACCAAGGAGTTCGCGGGCTTCTTCGCCGTCCGCGACGTTGCGCTCAAGGTTCGCCGTGGGAGCATTCACGCGTTGATCGGCCCGAACGGCGCCGGCAAGACAACGTGCTTCAATCTGTTGACCAAGTTCCTGAAACCGTCTGCCGGGAAAATCCTGTACAAGGGACAGGACATCACCGCGATGGCGCCGGCCGACGTGGCGCGCATGGGGCTCGTGCGTTCATTCCAGATTTCCGCGGTATTTCCGCATCTCACCGCGCTGGAAAATGTCCGTGTCGCGCTTCAGCGCCAGCACGGCAGCTCTTTTGATTTCTGGCGCTCCAAGTCGGTGCTCAATCGCTTCAACAACCGTGCGCTGGAATTGTTGAACGATGTCGGCCTCAGCGAGTTTGCCAATACGCCGGCGGTCGAAATGCCCTATGGGCGCAAGCGCGCACTGGAGATTGCAACCACGCTCGCGCTCGACCCGGAGATGATGCTGCTGGACGAGCCGATGGCCGGCATGGGCCATGAGGACATCGACAAGATCGCAGCGCTGATCAAGCGCATCTCGGCGAAGTACACCATCCTGATGGTCGAGCATAATCTGAGCGTCGTCGCCAATCTCTCCGATATCATCACCGTGCTGACGCGCGGGCAGGTGCTCGCGCAAGGCAACTACGCCGAACTCACCAAGGACGAGCGCGTCAAGGAAGCCTATCTGGGAGCCGGTCATGCCTGAGACTGCGATTGCGGAAGCTCCGGCAAAGGCCGCAACCGGCGGCAACATCCTTCAGGTCCGCAACCTGGAGGCCTGGTACGGCGAGTCTCACATCCTGCACGGGATCAATTTCGACGTGAATGCGGGCGAGGTCGTCACGCTGCTCGGGCGTAACGGCGCCGGCAAGACGACCACGCTGAAGTCGATCATGGGCATCATCGGCAAGCGTACCGGCTCGGTGAAGTTCAACAACCAGGAGATCATCCGCGCGACCTCGGACAAGATCGCGCGGATGGGTATCGCGTTCTGCCCGGAGGAGCGCGGAATTTTCGCCAGTCTCGACGTGCGAGAGAATTTGCTGCTGCCGCCGGTGGTCCGCGCAGGCGGATTGCCGCTCGAGCAGATCTTCGATCTGTTTCCGAACCTGAAGGAACGGCTCAACAGTCAGGGCACCAAGCTGTCCGGCGGCGAGCAGCAGATGCTCGCGATCGCGCGCATCCTGCGCACCGGTGCGAGCTTCCTGATGCTGGACGAGCCGACCGAGGGCCTCGCGCCGGTCATCATCCAGCAGATCGGTCACACCATTGCACGGCTCAAGAAGGAGGGCTTTACGATCCTTCTGGTCGAGCAGAACTTCCGCTTCGCATCCACCGTCGCCGACCGCTACTACGTGGTCGAACACGGCAAGATCATTGACGGATTTTCCAACGCGGAGCTTGCCGCCAACATGGACAAGCTCCACTCCTATCTCGGTGTCTAGAACGGCCACAAGAAAATACACAAGGGAAGTAGCATGAAGACAAAGTCGATTGCATCGTTTCTGCTCGGCACGGCACTCGCCGTTACCACCGCGGGCGTCGCCTTCGCGCAGGACAAGACCGTCAAGATCGGTGCGCTGTCCGACCAGTCCGGCCTCTATGCCGACCTCGGCGGGCCCGGCTCGACGCTTGCCGCGCAAATGGCGGTCGAAGATTCCGGCCTTGCGGCGAAGGGCTGGAAGATTGACATCATCTCGGGCGATCACCAGAACAAGCCCGACATCGGCACCGCGATCGCGCGGCAGTGGTTCGACGTCGACAAGGTCGATGTCATCGTCGACGTGCCGAACTCCGGCGTGGCGCTCGCCGTCAACAACGTCGTCAAGGTAAAGAACGGCGTCTACATCAACTCCGGTGCGGCGACCTCCGACCTTACCAACGCGCAGTGCACGCCCAACACCGTGCACTGGACCTACGACACCTACATGCTGGCTCACACCACGGGCCAGGCGCTGGTGAAGGCCGGCGGCGACACTTGGTTCTTCCTGACCGCGGACTACGCTTTCGGTGCGGCACTGGAGCGCGACACCACGGCCGTGATCATAGCCAATGGCGGCAAGGTGGTCGGCGGCGTCAAGCATCCGCTGAACACGCCGGACTTCTCGTCCTTCCTGCTCCAGGCACAGGCGTCCAAGGCCAAGATCATCGGCCTTGCCAACGCCGGCGGCGACACTACCAACTCGATCAAGCAGGCGGCCGAGTTCGGCATCGTTAAGGGCGGCCAGAAGCTCGCGGCGCTGCTGCTGTTCCTCACCGACGTCAAGGCGATTGGCCTGGAGACCGCCCAGGGCCTCAACTTCACCGAGACCTTCTACTGGGACATGGACGACAAGACCCGCGCCTTCTCCAAGCGCTTTGCCGAGAAGATGAAGAACAACGCTCCGCCGACCATGGTGCAGGCGGGCGTCTATGCGGGCCTGCGGCATTACTTCAAGGCGCTCGAGGCGCTCGGCGGCAATCCGCATGACGGCGTGAAGGTCGTCGAGAAGATGAAGTCGATGCCGACCGAGGACGATCTGTTCGGCAAGGGCGAGATCCAGCCCAACGGCCGTACCATCCACAATGCGTACCTGTTCGAGGTGAAGAAGCCCTCCGAGTCCAAGGGACCGTGGGATTTCTACAAACTCGTCGGCACGGTGCCTGGCGACCAGGCCTTCACACCGCTTTCCGAAAGCAAGTGCGCGCTTTTGAAGAAGTAAGATAACAGCCCGCAGGTCTTCAAAGGCCTGCGGGCACCTCTAGGGGACGCCGAAGGGACCGGGTGCGGGATCGATGCAGGCTCTTTATGCTCAGCTACTGGTGGGACTGATCAACGGCTCGTTCTACGCGCTGCTCAGTCTTGGGCTTGCCGTGATCTTCGGCATGCTCAACATCATCAATTTCGCCCATGGCGCGCTCTACATGATGGGCGCCTTCGTCGCCTATTTCCTGCTGAACCTCGGCGGGATCAATTACTGGTGGGCGCTGCTACTTGCGCCCATCATCGTCGGCATCTTCGGCATGATCCTGGAACGGACCATGCTGCAATGGCTGACCGGGCTCGACCACCTCTACGGCCTGCTCCTGACCTTCGGCATCGCGCTGATCGTGCAGGGCGTGTTCCAGAACTACTTCGGCTCCTCCGGCATGCCTTACGCCATTCCGGACCAGCTCAAGGGCGGCATGAATCTCGGCTTCATGTTTCTGCCGATCTATCGCGGATGGGTTGTCATCTTCTCGCTGGTCGTGTGTCTGGCGACCTGGTTCCTGATCGAGAAGACCCGGCTTGGCGCCTACCTGCGCGCCGCGACTGAAAATCCGACGTTGGTCCGCGCCTTCGGCATCAACGTGCCGCGCATGATCACGCTGACCTACGGGCTCGGCGTCGGCCTTGCCGCGCTCGCCGGCGTACTCTCGGCGCCGATCAACCAGGTGCGGCCGCTGATGGGCGCAGACCTCATCATCGTCGTGTTTGCGGTCGTGGTGATCGGCGGCATGGGATCGATCATGGGTTCGATCATCACCGGCTTCGCGCTCGGTGTGATCGAGGGCCTGACCAAGTATTTCTACCCCGAGGCCTCCAACACGGTCGTGTTCGTGCTGATGGTGCTGGTGCTCTTGGTGAAGCCAACGGGACTGACGGGAAGGGCGGCCTGATATGACAGCCTTGACGGACGATACATTGCCAGTGACGCCGCGCGCGATGCGCGACGAGATGATCGCGTTCGTGGTGATGGCGCTGCTGCTGGCGTCGGTGCCGTTCACGGGGGTCTACCCGTTCTTCGTGATGCAGGCTCTTTGTTTTGCGCTGCTGGCCTGTGCCTTCAATCTCCTGATCGGCTACGGCGGACTTTTGTCCTTCGGACACGCGATGTTCCTGGGAACCGCCGGCTATTGCAGCGCACATGCGCTGAAGGTGTGGGCGCTCCCGCCGGAGCTTGGAATCCTCGTCGGTGTCGCCGGAGCCTTCGTGCTCTCGATCATCACCGGCTACATCTCGATTCGCCGCCAGGGCATCTACTTCTCGATGATCACGCTGGCGCTGTCGCAACTCCTGTACTTCATCTATCTGCAGGCACCGTTCACCCACGGTGAAGACGGCATCCAGGGCATCCCGCAAGGGCACATGTTCGGCATCTTCGATCTGTCCAAGCCGACCGTGCTCTATTATGTCGTGCTGGTCGGCTTCCTCGCCGGCTTCCTGCTGATCTACCGCATCATCAATTCGCCGTTCGGCGAGGTCCTGAAGTCGATCCGTGAGAACGAGCAGCGCGCGATCTCGCTGGGATACCGGACCGACCAGTACAAGTTCCTGGCGTTCATCCTGTCGGGGACGCTGGCCGGCTTTGCCGGTTCGCTGAAGGTATTCGTGGCGCAGAACGCCTCGCTCACCGACGTCCATTGGACGATGTCGGGCGAAGTCGTGCTGATGACGCTGGTCGGCGGCCTCGGCACCATCTTCGGCCCCGTGGTCGGCGCCTTCGCGATCATCGCCATGCAGCAGTATCTTGCCGGTTTCGGCCAGTGGGTGACGGTAATCCAGGGGTCGATCTTCGTGATCTGCGTGCTCACCTTCCGCCGTGGCGTCATCGGGGAAATCGCGCATTACTTCCGGCGATCGCTCTAAGCAATTGATTTGAGGTCAATTTACCTATTTCGCTAAAGCGGTGGATGATCCGGCTCCGCGGGCGTGAGATGCCACGCACGCGGATCGAAAATGGTCTATGACAGATTTGTGACGGCCCTCCCGGGCCGGGCCATTTCCAACCGGTAGCCTATCCCCATGATGCGATGGTTTCGCGCTTTCCTGCCCAAGGAAGAACGCTTCTTCGACCTGTTCGACCGCCATGCCCAGACCGTGATTCAGGGCGCTATCGCGCTCCAGGGCGTCCTCAACGGGGGCGAGGAGACGCCGGTCTATTGCCAGCGCGTCAACCAGTTCGAGAACGACGCCGACAACATCACCCGTGAGGTGATGACGGCAGTGCGTCGCACCTTCATCACGCCGTTCGACCGCGGCGACATCAAGAACCTCATCACCTCGATGGATGACGCCATCGACCAGATGCAGCAGACGGCAAAGGCCGTAATGCTGTTCGAGGTCCGCACCTTTGAGCCGCCGATGCGGGAGATCGGTGCGCTTCTCATCGAATGCGCCAATCTGGTTGGCCGCGCGCTGCCGCTCCTGCAATCGATCGGCCCGAACGTGGCCATGCTGAGCGCGATCACGGAAGAGTTGACCAAGCTCGAGGGCCGGGTTGACGATCTCCATGACATCGGACTGAAGGAGCTGTTCCTCAAACATCGCGAGGGCAACGCGATGGATTTCATCGTCGGCGTCGAGATCTACGACCATCTTGAAAAAGTGGCCGATCGCTTCGACGACGTCGCGAACGAGATCAACAGCATCGTCATCGAGCAGGTCTAGCGCATGATCCGGAAAAGTGTGCAGCGGTTTTCCTTCGCGACAAACGCGGAACGCGTTTGCGCGGAGATCATGCGCAAACTTTAAAGCAGGGGCCGCGCCGTGGATACCGCGTTGGGTCTTCCCGTCCTCGTCGGACTGATCGCCGTTGCGCTGCTGTTCGATTTCCTGAACGGCCTGCACGATGCGGCCAATTCGATCGCGACCATCGTCTCGACCCGCGTGCTGCGGCCGCAATTCGCTGTGTTCTGGGCCGCCTTCTTCAATTTCATCGCCTTCATGGTGTTCGGGCTGCACGTCGCCCAGACCATCGGCACCGGCATCATCGATCCCTCGATCGTCGATGCCCAGGTGATCTTCGCGGCGCTCGTCGGTGCCATCGTCTGGAACCTCGTGACCTGGGCGCTTGGCATTCCGTCCTCGTCGTCGCATGCGCTGATCGGGGGGCTCGTCGGCGGCGGCATGGCCAAGGCCGGGATATCGGCGGCGGTGTGGGGCGGACTGTCCAAGGCCGTACTGGCGATCGTGTTGTCGCCGCTGGTCGGCTTCGTACTCGCAATGATGCTGGTGGCGATCGTGTCCTGGGCCTCGGTGCGCTCCACGCCCTTTGCCGTCGACCGTGCCTTCCGCATCCTGCAGTTCGCCTCCGCTTCGCTCTATTCGCTCGGCCACGGTGGCAATGACGCGCAGAAGACCATGGGCATCATTGCGGTGCTGCTCTATTCGCAGGGCCATCTCGGCAGCGAGTTTTCCGTGCCGTTCTGGGTGGTGCTGTCCTGCCAGGCGGCGATGGCGCTGGGCACGCTGATGGGCGGCTGGCGCATCGTCCGCACCATGGGCCTGCGCATCACCAAGCTGACCCCGATGCAGGGCTTTTGCGCCGAGACCGGCGGTGCTGCGACCCTGTTCATGGCGACCTTCCTCGGGGTTCCCGTCTCGACCACCCACACCATCACCGGCGCCATCGTCGGCGTCGGCGCGGCCCGCCGCGTCTCGGCAGTGCGCTGGAACGTCGCGAGCTCGATCGTCTATGCCTGGGTGATCACGATCCCGGCTTCCGCCATCGTGGCGGCACTGTCCTGGTGGGCGGTCCAGATTTTCGTCAGGTAACGAACTTCAACCCGGCGATGCCGGCAACGATCAGGCCGATGCTGGCGAGGCGAAACGCGGTGGCTGGCTCGCCGAACAGGATGATGCCCAGCGCGGCGGTGCCGGCCGCGCCGACGCCGGTCCAGACCGCATAGGCGGTTCCAATCGGAAGCGATTTGAGGGCGACGCCGAGCAGGATCACGCTGCCGGCCATAGCCGCGAGCGTCAGTACGGACGGAACGAGCCTGGTAAATCCCTCGGTGTATTTGAGGCCGATCGCCCAGCCGATTTCGAGAAGGCCAGCGACGAACAATATGGCCCAAGCCATGACAACCCTCCATTTAAGGCAGGGTCGTCCCCGCAGGTAATGCGCTGATGAGCAGGAAGGCCGTCCTTCCCATCAACGATATGGGACTGGCTACGGGGCTTTGCAATCACCAAATGAGGCTTGATCAGGCCCATTTTCCCTGCCAAACGCTCCCGCCATGTCCGACATCGCCATATCAGCCGACTCGCCGGCCCGTTCCCCGCTTGCCGCCGAAGTGGCGCGGCGGCGCACCTTCGCGATCATCTCCCACCCGGACGCGGGCAAGACCACGCTGACCGAAAAGCTGCTGCTGTTCGGTGGCGCCATCAATCTCGCCGGTCAGGTCAAGGCCAAGGGCGAGCGGCGCAACACGCGCTCGGACTGGATGAAGATCGAGCGCGAGCGCGGCATCTCGGTCGTGACCTCGGTTATGACCTTCGAGTTCGAGGGCCTCGTGTTCAACCTCCTGGACACGCCGGGCCACGAAGACTTCTCGGAAGACACTTATCGCACGCTGACAGCGGTCGATTCCGCCGTGATGGTGATCGACGCAGCCAAAGGCATCGAGGCGCGCACCCGAAAGCTGTTCGAGGTCTGCCGCCTGCGCGACATCCCGATCATCACCTTCATCAACAAGATGGACCGCGAGAGCCGCGACGTTTTCGAGCTGCTCGACGAGATCGAGAAGACGCTGGCGCTGGACACCACGCCGATGACCTGGCCGGTCGGCCGTGGCCGCGACTTCCTCGGCACCTATGACGTCGTCAACGGCGGCGTGCGCCTGCTCGAAGGCGGCGGCGCCAAGACCGGCGCGGCGCAGCAGATCGAGATCGCCGAACTGGCCAAGCTCAATGCGAACCTCGACGTCTCCGCGGTGAAGGACGAGCTCGAGCTCGTCACCGAGGCTTCCAAGCCGTTCGAACTCGGCGCGTTTCGCGAGGGCCACCTGACGCCGGTCTATTTCGGCAGCGCGCTGCGCAATTTCGGCGTCGGCGACCTCCTTGAAGGCCTCGGCAAGTTCGCGCCCGAGCCGCGCGCGCAGGAGAGCAACCAGCGCAAGGTCGAGGCGACCGATCCGCGCATGAGCGCCTTCGTCTTCAAGATCCAGGCGAACATGGATCCGAACCACCGCGACCGCATTGCCTTCGCGCGCCTGTGCTCCGGCAAGCTCAGCCGCGGCATGAAGGCCAAGCTCGTACGAACCGGCAAGAGCATGCCGCTGTCGAGCCCGCAATTCTTCTTCGCGCAGGACCGCTCGGTGGCGGACGAAGCCTTCGCCGGCGACGTCGTGGGCATTCCCAATCACGGCACGCTGCGCATCGGCGATACCCTGACCGAAGGCGAGGATTTCACCTTCGTCGGCGTGCCGAGCTTTGCGCCGGAAATCGTCCGCCGCGTGCGGCTCACCGACGCGATGAAGGCGAAGAAGCTGAAGGAAGCGCTTCAGCAGATGTCGGAAGAGGGCGTGGTGCAGGTGTTCCGCCCGCGCGACGGTGCGCCGGCGCTGGTCGGTGTGGTCGGTGCGCTCCAGCTCGACGTGCTGAAGGCGCGGCTGGATGTCGAATATTCGCTGCCGGTCGAATTCGAGGTCAGCGAGTTTCAGCTCGCGCGCTGGGTCTCTTCGGATGACCGCAAGAAGCTCGATACCTTCATCGCCGCCAATACATCGAGCATCGCCGACGATGTCGACGGCGATCCCGTGTATCTCGCGAGGAACGAGTTCTATCTCGGCTATACCAAGGAGCGCGCCGAGGGGATCGAATTCACCAACGTCAAGGACGTCAAAAAGAAGGGGTAGGGCGGCCACCACTGTCATGCCCCGCGAAGGCGGGGCATCCAGTACGCCGCGGCCTCTCGGCTCAATCACAACCGTCCCGGAGTACTGGGTCGCCCGGTCAAGCCGGGCGACGACACCGGGCTTGAGCGCGAGCATGTGAACGCGCGCGGGCTTGACGCTTTCAGGGACCGTGCCACGTTTCATCCACGTGACATCGCGAGCTCGAAGCATGTGGCGCGGCATCCTCGTTCTTGTCCTGCTGGCGATATCGACGGTCGCAGCCGATGCGCGGCGCCGGCAGATCAATCCGATCCCGTTTTCGCACGAGCCCTGCAGCGTGCTCGACCACCGGCCTTGCACGCCCACTTTTTGCAGCGTGCTCGAGCACGGCCCCTGCATTCCCGAGATTTTCTATCCCTACGGCGAGAATCTCCAGCTCACGATCGAGAGCGTGCCGTCCGACGCCGACCGCGCCAAATATCAGAGGCCAGATCATGACCTCGACACGATCGGCGACCTCTTTGCCGAACTGCGCACCTGCTGGTCGCCGCCGTCTGACAATGCGCGCGATGGCATGCAGATGTCAGTGCGCTTCAGCTTCAACAAGGCCGGCAGCCTGATCGGCCCGCCGCGATTGACCTTCGCAACGGCAGGTGTCCCGGCCGACACCCGGACGACCTATCTGAACGCGATCAATGCATCGCTGAACGCCTGCCTGCCGCTGAAATTCACCAGCGGCCTCGGCGGCGCTTTGGCCGGGCGGCCGATCGCGATCCGCTATGTCGACAATCGGGGGCTTGGCAAGTAGCGCATCAGTTGCGACCGACGGCCAATCGATGATACGCCATGAGTGGGGGCGCTCGCCAAAGGGGAGGATGTCGTGGGTCTGCTGGTCATGATTCTGGGGCTGGTGCTGTTTTTCGCCGCCCATATTTTCACGACGAAGCGTGAGGCGCGCGCGCAGGCGGTCGAAAGGCTGGGCGAGGGCACCTACAAGGTCCTCTATTCGCTGGTCTCGCTCGCGGGGCTGGCGCTGATCGTCTGGGGCTTTGCCCATTATCGTGCGACCGGATGGATCGACGTCTGGTATCCGCCGAAGGCGATGAAGCACATCACGGTCGCGCTGATGCTGCCGGCCGTCATCCTGGTGGTCGCCTCCTACCTGCGCGGCCGCATCTATGCGACGCTGAAGCATCCGATGCTGGCCGGTATCAAGCTGTGGGCCGCGGCGCATCTCCTGGCCAATGGCGACCTCGGCTCGATCATCCTGTTCGGCTCGTTCCTCGGCTGGGCGGTGTATGACCGCATTTCGCTGAAGCATCGCAAGGATGCCGGCGCCCCACCGATCCCGGTGGGCGGCATCACCAACGATCTGATTGCGGTCGCGGTCGGGATCGTTGCCTACCTGGCGCTCGCCTTTGCCTTCCATCCCGTCGTGATCGGCGTTCCCGTGATGGGAGCCTAGTAGCATGATCCGGACCCGAAGGGCCGCGTTAGCGCAAAGTGTGCAGCGGTTTTCCCTCGCGACAAACGCGGAACGCGTTTGTGCGGAGATCATGCACCAACAATAGCGGCAGCCGATCCGCGCAAGACTGCGCCGCGCGCTCATGCGGAAGGTGACAAAAACAACAAGCTGAGGGCTCCTTGATGGACTGGTCGCAATCTCAGATCCCGCCGATGCGGCTCGAGGCGCGCTTTGGCGATCGGGTGGTGCCGGCCTTCCGCGATCGCCCGCTCAGTATCTGGGCGATGATTGCGGAGGCCTGCGCGCGCAACGCCGATGGCGAAGCGCTGATCTGCGGCAATGTCCGGCTGAGCTGGCGACAGGCGGCGGAGCGGGCCGCGCGGATTGCGGCGGGCCTTCGCAAGCTCGGATTGCAGCGCGGCGACCGCGTCGCGATCCTGCTCGGCAACCGCATCGAATTTCCGCTGCTGCTGTTTGCCGCCGCGCATGAGGGGCTGGTCACAGTGCTGCTCAGCACGCGCCAGCAGAAGCCGGAGATCGCCTATGTGCTGACCGATTGTGGCGCCAGGATCTTGATCCACGAAGCGGGGCTCGCCGACCGGCTGCCCGATGCGCAGGATGTGCCCGATGTGATCCACCGCATCGCCGTCGACGACGATTCGGCCCTGTCACGCTTCGCGTTGCTCGCTGACAACGAGCCGGCTTCGGCGCCGGTCGAGACGAGCGAGGAGGATACCGCGATGATCCTCTACACCTCGGGCACGACCGGCAAGCCGAAGGGCGCGATGCTGGCCCATTGCAACATCGTCCATTCCTCGATGGTCTTCGTGTCCTGCCTGCAATTGACGCAAGCCGACCGGTCGATCGCGGCGGTGCCGCTCGGTCACGTCACCGGCGTCGTCGCCAACATCACGACGATGATCCGTTGCGGTGGCGCACTGATCATCATGCCGGAGTTCAAGGCCGCCGATTACCTCAAGCTCGCCACGCGCGAGCGCGTCACCTACACGGTGATGGTGCCCGCGATGTACAATCTCTGCCTGCTCCAGCCCGATTTCGACAGATACGATCTGTCGAGCTGGCGCATCGGCGGCTTTGGCGGCGCACCGATGCCGGTCGCGACTATCGAGAGGCTCACGGCGAAGATTCCCGGCCTGAAGCTGATGAACTGCTACGGTTCGACCGAGACGACATCGCCGTCGACGATCATGCCGGGAGAGTTGACGGCAAGTCACATCGACAGCGTGGGCCTGCCGTGTCCCGGTGCGCGGATCGTCGCGATGGACGCAGACGGGTGCGAACTGCCGCATGGCGAGATCGGCGAGCTCTGGATCCAGGGCGCCTCCGTCATCAAGGGCTATTGGCGCAATCCGAAAGCCACGGCCGAGAGCTTCACTGGCGGATTCTGGCACTCCGGCGATCTGGGCTCGGTCGATGCAGAGGGGTTTGTCCGCGTGTTCGACCGGCAGAAGGACATGATCAATCGCGGCGGCCTGAAGATCTATTCAGCCGAGGTCGAATCCGTGCTGGCGGGCCATCCCGCGGTGGTCGAGAGCGCCATCATTGCCAGGGCTTGCCCGGTACTGGGCGAGCGTGTCCACGCCGTAGTGGTGACGCGCGCCACGGTCGCCGGCGACATCTTGCGGGCCTGGTGCGCCGAGCGGCTGTCCGATTACAAGGTCCCCGAGACGATCGCGATCACCGCCGAGCCGCTGCCGCGCAATGCCAATGGCAAGGTGCTGAAGCGGCAGTTGCGGGAACTCTTGGGAAGCTAGCCGGGCAGGCGGGGGTATCCGGCTATCCCCGGTTGGTTAACGCCTTGATCGGGCTCGCTTTGCCTTGCCACCGCCATATCGATAGGGTATCGCCGCCGCCACGTGGGGATGGGATTCCTGACGCGAATGCTTTGGCGCGCGCACCCGGACGGGCATGGGATTAGCATAAGTGTCTGAATTATTTGACGAAGTCGACGAGGAAGTACGTCGCGAACAGCTCAAGAAGCTGTGGGATAAGTATTCGATCTACTTCATCGCCCTGATGGTGCTGATCGTGGCCGCTGTCGCTGGCTGGCGCGGCTACCAATATCTGGAAGCCAAGAAGGCCGCCGAGGCCGGCGCCGCCTTCGAGAAGGCTGTCGGGCTGTCCGAACAGGACAAGCACGCGGAGGCCGAGGCGGCTTTCACAGAGCTCGCCGCCAAGGCTCCTTCGGGCTACCGCACCTTGGCGCGGCTGCGTGCTGCCGCCGCTGCTGCGGCCCGCGATCCCAAGGCGGCAGCGAAGATGTACGACGACATCGCGGCCGACCGTAGCGTCGGCAGCGAGTGGCAGGATCTGGCGACAATCCGCGCGGCTGGCTTGCTGCTCGACAGCGCAGGCTACGCCGACATGCAGCAGCGGCTGGAGGCCTCCACTGCGCCCAAGTCGACCTTCCGCCACAGCGCCCGCGAGATGCTCGCGCTGTCGGCCTGGCGCAACAACGATATGACCGCAGCCCGCAAATGGCTCGATGCGATTGCCACGGACGACGAAACGCCGCCCGGCCTGCGCTCCCGCGCCGAGGCACTCCAGGCC
>JAEWFG010000362.1 GCA_023388935.1 Pseudomonadota bacterium
ATCGTCGGCTTCACCAATTCACTCGCCCGCCGGGTTGGCGCGGACCGCATCCGCGTCAACGCGATTGCACCGGGGATGGTGATCACCGAGCGGCAGCGCCGGCTGTGGTATCCGGACGACCAGGCCATCGCCGAGCTTCGCACGCGCCAGGCCATTCCCGATGCGGTGACCCCCGACGACATCGCGAATATGGCGCTGTTTCTAGCATCCGACGAAAGCCAACGGATCACGCGCCAGTGCTTTCAGGTCGACGGGGGCCTCGGCTAGCGAAGGCAGCCCCGTTGGTGTCGACGCTCATTTTTTGATGTCGGCGGCGACGAGCACCCGACGGCCGGTCAGCAACTCCTGCAAGGCCCGCAGCGCAGCCACGCCGCATAGCGTATCCTGCTCGCCATTGCCGCCGCTGAGCCCAATACCGCCGACCACTTCGTCATCGACCACGATCGGGAAGCCACCGACGAACACGGCGAACTTGCCTTCGAAGCTCCACTGGATTCCGAAGGCTTCATTGCCTGGCAGTGCCGGCCCGTTCGGCACCTGGTTGAAAAGATGCGTCGAGCGCTTGTGCCCGGCGGCCGTGAACGCCTTGTTCCAGGCGATCTGCGGGCCGGTGACCCGTGCTCCATCCATCCGTTCGAGTACGAGGGGATAGCCGCCATCGTCCACCACGCAAACCGTCTCCGGCACGCCGAGTTCGGCGGCCTTCTTCAGTGCGGCGGCGGCCATGAGCCTGGCCTCCGACAATTCGAGCTTGATCGATATTTTCATCTCGTACCCTTCTTAACCGACTGCACGCCACACCGGCGGCGAGCGGATGCAGACAAAATGTCCGTCAGCAACCGCGGTAGACCGTCTTGATCTGCGTATAGAACTCGAGCCCAGTGCGACCGGACTCACGGAACGTCGATGTGCTCGACCGCTTCAGCCCTCCGAACGGAGCATTGATGAGGTTGCCGGTCGTGGTTCGATTGATCTTGACGGTTCCCGACTGAATGTCGTTTGCGAAATCATGCATGATGCGCGGATTGCGCGTCACGATCGCAGCCGACAATCCATATTGGGTGTCATTGGCCTTGGCGATGGCGTCCGCATAGGAGTCGACCTCGATGATCGCGATCACGGGACCAAAGATCTCCTCGCGCGCGATCGTCATTTGCTGGGTGACGTCGGCAAAGATCGCCGGCGCAACATAGTAGCCGCGATCAAAGCCGGCTCCAGTGAGCCGTTCGCCGCCGTAGACGTGCGTCGCCTCCTGCTTGCCGATCGCAATATAGCGCAGCACTGTCTCAAGCTGCTTCGCGGTCGCCAGCGGCCCCATGTCCATCCCTGGGGTCAGGCCGCTTCCGATCTTCAGAGCCTTCACCCTCGCGACCAGTCGTTCGGTGAACTCGGCCCGTACCTGTTTCATGACCAGGACCCGGCTGGTGCCTGTGCAGGCCTGGCCGGCGAGCGACAGGCCGCCCTTGACGGTCAGGTCGACCGCCTTGTCGAGATCGGCATCGTCCATCACGATCAACGGATTCTTGCCACCCAATTCCATCTGCGTGCGGGTGGTGAAGCTGACCGAGCGGCAGATGTGCTCGCCGGCCGCAGTCGAACCGGTGAAGGAGATCGCGCGGATCGCCGGCACTTCGGTGATGGCCGGGCCGACTTCGCCAGCCTTGCCGGTGATGAAACTGAGGACGCCTTTCGGCAGGCCGCCCGCGACAAGTGCCTCGGCGAGCCGGTAGCCGCTAAGCGGCGCATCGGACGATGGCTTGAAGACGACAGTGTTTCCGGTGATCAGCGCGGGCGCGATCTTGCGCGCCGGTATGGAGATCGGGAAATTCCACGGCGTGATGACCGATACGACGCCGAGCGGCTCCCGCAACGTGTAGACGGTCATCTCGGGATCGTCGTTCGGAAACACCTCGCCGGTCAATGTCTGGCCTTCGACCGCATAGAACCGCAGTGTCTGTGCCGAGCGCAGAACCTCGTCCTTCGCAAGATTGAGCGCCTTGCCCATTTCTCGCGTCATCTCCCGTGCGGTCCGGTCGGCGTGCGCCTCGAGGTGATCGGCCGCGCGATTCAGAATGGCGGCGCGCGCCGAGATCGACGTCTTTCTCCAGCGCTCGAACGCCGCGGAGGCCGCGGCTACGGCAAGACCTGCCTCAGCCGCAGTTGAAGCCTGGAAACGGCCGACAATGTCGGATGTGTCGGCTGGATTGATGTTGTCGAACGGCTTGGACACGCCATGGAGCCATTCGCCGTTGACGAGAGTCGGGAATTCCTCGACCTGTGCGCCCTCTCCGGAAGTGCGCGCACTCTTCGCTGAAACCTCGCTCATGATTTACGGAACCTTCTTCAATGCCAGATTAGGAGGGCGCAGATCGTCGAGGTCGCCAGCCCCACCAGCACCGGAACCATGACGGTCTGCACGATTTGGAACACCGGCACGCGCGCGAATCCGGCTACGGCGATGAGGGACGACCATGCGACCAATGTGCCGCCTCCGGTCCATACCGCTCCCATCTGGCCGATCGCGGCGAGCGTAGCGGGATCAAGCCCGACGGTGGGTGCGAGCGCGCCTGACAAGGAGCCGGTGAGCGGCAGGCCGGCAAAACCAGAACCATCGATGCCGGTGATCATGCCGGCGATCAGCACGCCGAAGGCAACGAAGGCCTGGTTGCCCGGAATCCAGTGTTGCCCGGCCTGAACCAGTTCGAACAAGAGATTGGGGGCCTGCGTCGCGGGAACGCCCAGGATTGGAGCGGAGAGAGACGGCTCGGCACCAAGAAAGAAGAAGCCGGCAATCGGCAGCACCGAACCCATCGCCTTGAATGCGAAGACGAAGCCTTCGGTGACATGGTCGGCGCTGGCATCGAGGAATTTTCGGAACTCGTCCGCAGCGAGCGACGCGCAGATCATCAGCACGGCCGCGACACCGCCGACCAGAGCCGCGGCATCGCCGCCCTTGAGGTCATGGCCAATGCCGAGCTTCGAGAGCACCATCACGACGATGACGCCGAGAAAGGCAATCGGCGTCGCGATGGCAAAGAACTTCGACCATTTCTCCCGGCGGCCCGGGACCGCGGCAAGTGCCTTGTCGATCTGCGCCTGGGATGCGAGCAGTTTCTGGTCGCCCGCGGTCCCACGTGCGATCTCCGCCTTGTCGAAAGTGCCCTCCTCCGCGATACGCGCCAGCTCTCCGTTGGTCGACTGCGCCTGCCAGCGCTCGAGCAATTTGTCATCCGGCTTGGTGATGAGCTTGCGGACCGCGAAGTAGCCCAACACCAGTGCAATGATGCCCGTGATCAGCGACAGCACCAACGCGCGATCGGCGACGGTCGCTGCGCTAACGGCGGCACCGGCGGCCTTGGCACTGATGCCCGGAGCGACGCCGATCACGTAGTCCGATGACAGCGCCATGCCTTGTCCGGCGATCGCGATCGCCAGTGCGCCGCCGAGCGGCGGCAGCCCGGCCGCGATCGCCGCAGGCAGCAACACCGCGGAGACCAGCGGCACGGCCGGTGTCGGCCAGAAGAACAGGGAGATGACGTAGGTGATGGCAGCCAGGACGAAATAAGCCGTGTGCCCGTCCTTCATCACCGCGCGAAACGGCTCGACCATGCGAATGTCGGAACGCAGCACCTTGAGCGCGTTCAAAAGCGCCGTCATCAACGCGATCACCAGGAAGATGTTGAAGAGCTCCTTGGCCGCCGTGAAGCTCGCGTTGAAGATACTGCCGAGCGCGGAAATCGGACTATGCGTCCAGGCCAGCGCGACCAGAAAGGTCGCTATGACCGAAGGGACAACGACGTTGGCTCGCCAGATCATCGTCAGGACGATCATGGCGACCCCGAACAGGTAAACCCAGTGTGCGGCGACGATCGGAACGTGCGACTGCATTGTCATTTTTCTGGCCCCCCCAATCGCTGCATTTTTGTATACAGTATTCTATCAATGCAAGAATTAAATTTCATCACGTTGCACAGACCGCGAATGAACGTTATTTTCCGCGACCCACCCAATTGATTTTATGGCAAAAATTACAATTTGACGCACAAGCCACCGTACAACCCTGTGCTGCGCCATCGTTGACAGCGAACCGAAATTGCATACTGTATACGAAATTAGACCGCACTCTGCGGCCCTTGGCGAAACAAATCCCTCTTCTACGGCGACAGGAGCGCGACGATGCAGGAACTGATGAACCACGTGGAATTTCGCACGGCGCTCGAGAACGCCATCAAGGGCAAGAGCGCCAACAAGGCGCCGTTCAGCATCGCCTGGGCGAGCGGCAAGCTGAGCCGCGCGCATCTCGCCCGTTGGGCGGAGAACCACTATCACTATGTCGGGCCGTTCGCCGACTATCTCGGCTATATCTATTCGCGCATGCCCGAGCAGTATCAGGAAGCCAAGGACTTCCTGCTTGCCAACATGTACGAGGAAGAGATCGGCGGCGATCGCCACACCGATCTTCTGATCCGCTTCGCCGAGGCCTGCGGCACGACAGCGGCGCGGGTGAAAGATCCCGACAACATGACCGCCACGACGCGCGGATTGCAGAGCTGGTGCTATGCGGTCGCGATGCGCGAGGACCCGATCGTCGCAGTGGCGGGTCTCGTGGTCGGCCTGGAGTCGCAAGTGCCGTCGATCTACCGCAAGCAGACGCCGACGTTGCGCGAGAAGTACAAGTTCACGGACGAAGAGGTCGAGTTCTTCGATCTCCACATCGTCTCGGACGAAATTCACGGCGAGCGTGGCTATCAGATCGTGCTCGAGCACGCCAACACTGTCGAACTGCAGCAGCGCTGCCTGAAGATTTGCGAGATCGGTGCGCAAATGCGGCTGCTCTACACCACGGCGCTCTACCACGACTACGTCGCCCAGGACATTCCAATGTCGGAGCTCGACATGAGCGCGAGCAAGGTTCCCGCAGACGAGCGCAACTTGCTGCAAGCCTGAGCTGCCCGGCATGCCCAACGTTGTCTTTCACAGGAACGGCCAGACCTTTCACGGCGAGATCAAGGAGAACACCAACCTCGTCGTGAGGGCGGGCATTCGCCAGTTTCCCTATCCGAACTTCCTTTATGGCTGCGGCATGGGCAAATGCGGGAAGTGCGCAGCCCTGATCATCAAGGGGGCTGAGCATCTACCGGAGCCGAACTGGAAGGAAAAGAAGCGGCTGGGCGCCAGAATCGAGCTTGGCTACCGCCTCGCCTGTCAACTCTGGCTTACCCACGACGTCGAGCTGTCGCAGGAGGCAACGCCGCTCGCCGACGTGGTCGCGCCCAGCAAGGTCGACTGATCGCGCGCTGCGCGCAGGCTGTGCGAGCCTTGTAGCAATCGGCGACGAACACGAGAGACATGAACCATGTATGTGATCCTGACCAGCAAGGACGGCCTGTTCCGGACCGAAATCGTCGACGGGCTGCGCCCCCTCGCCGCCTACGACTACCTGTTCTACGGCACGAAGAAGGCAACGTTCGTGATCGCGGAGTTGCTCAATGAGACCAAGATCAAGGTGATCGACGAAGCCTGGTCACCCCCAATCGTGAACGAGGTGCCCTCCAAATTCCTCGAGAAATTCGCGACGCCCGAACTCGCCTATCGCGAGCTCGAGCACCTCACCACGTTCGGTCACATGGACACGAAGCTGCGCAAGTCGTGATGTCCGATAGCACCAACGCGCCTGTCGCGAAGACCGGCATGATCGAAGTCACGTTCGTGACCAACAATGGGAAGACCGTTACGGCACCGGTCGACAGCAATCTGCTTCGGGTCTCCCTGCGCGAACAGGGAGGCATTCCCTTCAAGTGCGGCGGCGGGATCTGTGGAACGTGCAAATGCCTGATCGAGAAGGGGCTTGAGAACACCGACGGGATCAAGCCGAAGGAGCGAAAGCACCTCACCGACGAGCAATTCGCGGCCGGTTACCGGATGGCGTGCCAGACGTTTCTCACGGGCGACGTCAGCGTGTCCTGGACGCCGAAGCCGGCCGCGGCGGGGGCTCGCTCGGTCTCGCCGAGCACCACACCCGAATCGCTCGATTGACGGGTTGTGCAAAGTCGACCCGGGCGACAACGGCTTGCCGCCGTAGGTCGGCCGGTCTAAGTACATTCATGCCGTCATTGCCGGGGATTCCGTTCGGTCAGTGGCGAAACTGATCTCGCTGCGCGGTTCAGAAATCCAATCGGAGCGGCAGAGAAGGTCATCTCATGACGGGCAGGCTGGGAAACTCCAAACGACGTCTTGGTGACGATTACCTGTCTCTTCACGACAAGGTCATCGAGGAGCTGCGGCAAGCCATTTTGAGCCGGCGGCTGAAGCCCGGCGAACGGCTGGTGGAAGGGCGCCTCGCCGATGAACTCGGCGTCTCGCGCAATCCGGTGCGCGAAGCCATCCGCGTGCTCACGACTGAGGGCCTCGTCGAAGTGACCGCGCGGCGCGGGGCCTCAGTCCTTGCAATGACGGATGAGGAGGCGCGAGAGACCATCGAGGTTCGCGCCCTGCTCGAGGGCCAGAATGCTCGGCTTGCCGCGCGACGTCGCGATGAGAACATTCTGGCGCGGATCGCAGCCGTGCTGAACAAGGGGACGGAGGCGGTTGCGGCCAAGCGCTACGACCTGCTGCCGGGCCTCAATCAGCAATTCCACAACGAGCTGGCCGCCGCCGGCCGCAATCGCCTCCTGGCCGATCTGCTCAAGCGACTGCGTGAGCGGACTGCGATGCTGTTCGCGCCGACCGATCCGGAACGTCAGGCGCGGACCTGGGAAGAGCATTCCGGCATCCTCCGCGCCATTATTGCGGGCGACGAGCGCTCGGCCGCGACGCTCGCGGCCGAGCACGTGATGCGAGCCGGGGCTGATTTTCTTTCGACGCTTCACGTGCCTGAGGAAAGTTCGTCGCTGGAATCGTTCTCCACGCAACCGCGCAAGGCTACGAAAAAATCGCAACCTGCCACGCGACGGCAGCCTGCCAAATAAGAAACCCGGTCAGAGACCGGCTTTAGCCAGCCCTGCCCTTGAGCATGGTCGCTAGAACGATGTCGGCCGCGCGAATGCTCGGTGACTGATTGCCGGTCGACATGATCGTATCGAGCCGGGCGAAGGCATCGAGCTGCTGCCGGCGCAAATCCGTATCCGTCAGCACCTGCGAGAGCGCGCCCGCCAGCTTCTCCGGCGTGCAGTCCTCCTGGAGGAACTCCGGAATGACATCTTCACCGATCACGAGATTGGCGAGGATCACCGAGGAGACGCGGACCGCACGGCGCAGGATGAAGGCTTCGATCGCGCTGACGCGATAGGCCGTCACCATCGGAATGCCCGACAATGCGAGCTCCAGCGTCACGGTGCCGGATTTTGCCAGCGCCGCGTGAGCGATCCGGAACGCGGCACGCTTCTCATTTTCGCCAACCACGATCTGCGGCTTGACCGGCCAGTTCGCCACGCCCTCGCGGATCGCGGCTTCGAGATGCGGCATGGTCGGCAGCAGCAGTTCGAACGCGCGTCCCTCCGCCCGCAGCCGGCCGAGCGCCACGCCGAACACCTCGATATGATGTCGGATCTCGCTGCGGCGGCTGCCGGGCAGCACCAGCAGCACCGGCGGCTCGCCGTCGCGACGCGTCTTTTCCTGCGTGTTCGGCCGCAGCGACGGCAATTGCTCGATCAGGGGATGGCCGACATAGCTGCACGGCGGCCCGCCGAGCTTGCGGTATTCCTCCGGCTCGAACGGCAACAGGCCGAGCACGTGATCGACATAACCGAGCATGGTGCGCGCCCGCCCCGGCCGCCAGGCCCAGAGCTGCGGCGACACGTAGTCGACGATGGGGATCGCAGGATTCTTCGCACGCACGCGGCGGGCAACGCGATGGGTGAAATCGGGGCTGTCGATGATGACGAGCGCGTCGGGCGCGGCCTCCGTCACAGCGTCCACGGTCTCGCGGATCAGCCGCAGGATCTTCGGCAATTGCTGCAACACCGCGGCGAAGCCGACGATCGACAGTTCCTCGATCGGAAACAGAGGATCGAGTCCCTCGCGCGCCATGGTGTGGCCGCCGACGCCTTCGAACTGCACGCCGTCGCCGAGGCGCTGGCGCAGCACCCTCATCAGAGCCGAGCCGAGCCGGTCGCCGGATTCCTCCGTCGCAATCAGGAATACCTTCCGCCTGGGATCGCGCCCCTGCGTCACGCCGGCAGACCGATGACGAAGAGATATTTTGCGTCGGCGAGCGCGATCATCGACTGCGGCTCGGCGGCAATGGTGTTGCCGGCAGTGACGGCGATGCCGGCAAGGCCGGCGCCAGCTGCGCCCTCGACGGTGTGCGGGCCGATCGTCGGCAGGTCGAAGCGCAAATCCTGCCCGCTCTTCGGCATCTTCACC
>JAEWFG010000394.1 GCA_023388935.1 Pseudomonadota bacterium
GGATAGCGGTGTGAGGTCGATGGTGCGGTTGAGCCTGTCGGGAGGCCCTGCCGCGAACAACTGGATCTCCGGCGGCGCGCCGGACAGCCCGGTCATGATCGGCGTCAGGCTGGCGCGGATGTCGGCCTGGCCGGCAGGAATGTCGTAGCCGCCGGAGACGATGGCGCGGGCGTTCTTCGCCTCGAGCGGAGTCGCGCCAACGCGCAGGCGTCCGTCGCGGATCGTGAACGGGATCTGCGCCGAGGCGACCGCGATGGGGCCTGCCAACAATGCGGGCTCGACGAGCTGCCGCAGCCTGGCATCGTCGGAGACCTGGCCGCCGTCGCTGGCGCGGATGGCGATCTCGAAGGCGCGGGGATTGAGGCCGGCGATCTCTGCCGAGTCCAGCGTCACCGTGCCGTTGCCGGCGAGCGCGCCGATCAAGGCCGCGACGCTGCGGCCCTGGCTCGTCAGCGCCATTTGCGCCGAGGCGCGCCCCTTGGGCAGCGCGAGATCGCGGTAGCGCAGCGTCGTCGCATCGACATTGCTGAGCTCGATGCGCGCGTTCAGCGCAACACCGTTGGCGCCATTCCGCGCGTCAAAGCTCGCCGACATCTCACCGCCGCCGACGCCGCCCTTGATGGCATCGAGCGCGAGCGACTGGCCGTCGCCCCGGATCGTCCCCCCGAAGGGACGCAGCTCGATGCCGCCAGGCAGCGTCGCGCGCAGCGCCTGGAAGGCGACGCGGCCGCGCCAGCCACTGACGAGCCCCGCACTCAACGGCTCGCCGGCATCATGTCCCGTCGCGCCGATCGCCATCGCGAGCGCAGGCATCAGATCGAGCGAGTCCAGGCCCACCTCGCCGTCAACGCTTTTCTCCTGATCGAGCGTCACCGCCAGATGGCCGCGCAGGCGCGAACCGGCCGCACTGCTGTCGAGATCGTCGAAGGTCAGGCGATTGCCCGACAGGCCGACGCGGGCCGACAGGCTGACGTTCCGAGCGGATTCGTCGGCCGGGCTGGTCCCGAGCAGGGGCGCGATGTTGACGCTGCGCACATGCAGATTCACGGCCGCCTTCGGCTCCGGCGCGGACAGCTCGACATTGCCCTGCGCATCCGCGTCCAGTCCGCCGCCGCTCAACCTTGCGTTCAATTGCAATGGCCGGCGCCAGGCGCCGCTCACCTTGCCTTCGAACTGCGCGGCGCCCCCGCCTGCGGCCACCACGCGATCGAGGCCGAGCAGCGCCAGCAATGTACCGGCCTGCGGCGTCGAGACTTTCGAGTCCAGCGTGAAGTCGCTGTTGCGCAAGCGGTCGATGTCGATGCCGTTGACTGCGGCCAGCTGCGTCTGCGCGGCCAGCGTCGCCGTGGCCTTGAGCTGCGGCGCGTCGAGGTCGAACACAACGCGCGCGTCGCTGCGGTCGGCATGTTCGGCGTTCTTGTCGAGGCTAAGGTCCAGCTTAAGGCGGGTCGCGCCGGGCTGCGATGGGAGGGCGTCGAACCGCGCGCGGACGGCAGGCGCGATCGGCTCGAGCAGCGCCGTGAGTTCGTGGAGCGAATTGGCCGAGGACTTGAGCGCTAGCTTGCCAGTGGCTTTGCTGCGGTCGAAGCTGCCGCTCGCCTCCGTGGTCACCCCGCTCGCCTGACCGAACCGCAACTGCTCCAGCGCCAGCGCCGCCGGATTGTAGCCGAGCTTCGCCGTGAATGGCCGCAGCTCCTGGCCGGCGGAGATCGCGCGATCGATATCGAGTGAGAGCTTTGCTTCCTCCGGCCATTCGCCTTGCGGCCCCGCGAGCGCGCGCACGAAGCTTGCGGCGGCATCGAGATCGAGCCGGTCAGCCTTCAACTCCGCGTCGATCCGCGAGCCCTTGCTCGCGCCGGTCTGGACGAAGGCGATGCGGCCCTCCACCGCACCGCCCTCGATGTCGGCCTTCAGCTTCTCGATGGCGAGATGGTTGGCGGCAATCGTCACGTCGCCGGCGAGGCGCAGCGGCCTCGTGCTGCGGCGGTTGACCTCGCTGCGGCCCTGGAGCCAAGCCACCAGCGTATCGGGGTCGGAGGATTCGACGCTCAGGCGGCCGCTGAAACTGTCAGCGCCGGGCGCCGCGCCGTTGAGCGAGAGCTGCGTCATGCCGGGCGCGCGCAGTTCGAGCCGCTGGAAGGTCCAGGATCGGCCGTCGGTCTGAAGCTCGGCCGCGATGTTCTGGAGCGGACGGCCGCCCAGCATGATCTGGTCGGAGTTGAACTCGATCTGCGCAGGGATCGGCGCCTGCGGGATCGCCGCGAGACCCGCGCGCAGCGCCGGCAGGATGCGGAGCGGCTCGGCATCGTCCTTGCCGGCGAGCTTGTCGACATCGACCTGGCGCGCCGACAGCACCGCGCGCAGCAGCGGCGATCCGCCGAACCGGAGGTCGCCGACGCCGCCAAGCTTCAGCGCGGTGTCCTCCGTGCCGAAGCTGGCGTCGATCTGGTCGAACCTGGCGCCGGCCGGATCCGCCTTGAGTTTTGTCGTGAGCTTCCAGGGCATAGGCCCGGCCTCACCGGCCTTCTTGGTCGCCGGCACAGCGAGCGTCAGCGCGCCGTCGAATTTCGGCAGGCGGTTGTCGAAGGCGAGCACGCCTTCGAGATCGGCCAGAATGGCGCGCTCGCCGGGATCGATATTGAGGTGGAGGCGCGTGGCGCTGCCGTCGGCGCTCGGGCCGGAGGAGACGCGGAACGGGTAGCGCGTGCCGGCGGTGGTGAAACTACCGTCACCGCGGATCGAGCCGGCGAGCGAGCGCACGTCGCCGGAGAAAGTGATGTCGTTGAGCTCCAGCGTCGAACGGCTGGCGGCATCGTGCAGGGCGATGCGGCCGGTGAGGTTCAGCCGCTCGATCGCCAGCGAGGCCAGGTTGAAGGTACCGCTCGCGGTGGACGGCAGGTCGACCCGCCCCTTGGCGTCGAGGCCGAGATCGACCGCCATGCCGTTGACCGTGAGCTCGGTGGCGCGCCATTCGCCGCGCATCAGGGAGCTCAGGCTGAACTCGACGTCCAGCTTGTCGGCTTGCAGGCGGCCGAGATCATTGTTGCCGCCAAAGGTGAGCGCGCGCAGCCGCAGCGTCGGCGCCGGCAACAGCCGCGCGTCCAGCTCGCCAGCCACGCGCACCGGCACGCCGATGATCCGGCTCGCCTCCGCCTCGAACTGGGGCCTGAACTGGTTCCAGTCGATGAAGTAAGGCCCGATCAGCGCGGCCAGCAGCGCTAAAATGAAGGCAATCGCCAATCCGAGCAGCGTCGTCTGCACGGGTCTCCCCTCGGCCAAGCCGGCACCCGGGCCAAATCTTGACCCCAAACCTTGGCCGCAGAGGCTTCAGGCGCGCCGGAACAGCCCCTTATATAGGGGGAAGTGTGGCGAAGTCACAGCGACTGTTGCGCGCGGAGGTTAACGCTGGTGCGCACTTAGACCCCCATGGTGAGGAGGCGCGCAAAGCGCCGTCTCGAACCATAGAGGCCCGGCTCCGCCCGCGGCCATCCTTCGAGACGCCCGCCTTGGGCGGGCTCCTCAGGATGAGGAAGAGTGCTCGCAGAATCAGCGCTGACGGCCCTCACCAGCTCGCCGGCAACCTCGTCAGGCCGCGCAACACGAAGGTCGGGCGCCATTGCGGGTTCTCGACGTCGTCGATGCGCAGATCCGGCAGCCGCCGCAGCAGCGTGGTGATGGCGATCTCGGCCTCGATTCGTGCCAATTGCGCCCCCAGGCAGAAATGGATGCCGCCGCCGAACGAGAGCGGCTTCACGTTGGGCCGGGTGACGTCGAGCCGGTCGGGGCGATCAGGATAGACCGCCGGATCGCGATTGGCCGAGCCGAGCAGGCAGAGCACGGTCTCGCCCTTGGGGATCTTCACGCCGCCGAGATCGTCGATGTCCTCCAGCGTGACGCGCCCGGTCATCTGCACCGAGGAATCGTAGCGCAGGAATTCCTCGATGGCGTTGACCATCAGCTCCGGCCGTGCCTTCAGGAGCGCGAGCTGGTCCGGATTGCGGTGGAGCGCCAAAAGGCCGTTGCCGATCAGATTGACCGTGGTCTCGTGGCCTGCGCCGAACAGCAGGATGATGTTGGCGGTCAACTCCTCATTGGTGAGCTTGTGGCCGTCTTCCTCGGCGTGCACGAGCTGGGTGATGAGATCGTCCCCGGGATTGCGGCGGCGCAGCTCGAACAGCTGTTGGAAATACATCTGCGCCATCAGGTTGCCGGCGTTGCCCTTCTTGATCTCCTCGGGAGAGAGAGGCACGGGATCGAGCAGCCGTCCGCCGTCGCGCGAGCTCTTGTAGAAGGTCTCGCGATGCTCCTCGGGGATGCCGAGCATGTCGCAGATGATGGTCACAGGCAGGCGGAAGGCGAAATCCTCGATCAGGTCCATGTGGCCGCGATCGATCACGGCATCGATGGCCTGGTCGACGATCTCCTGGATGCGGGGACGCATGTCCTCGACGCGGCGGGCGGTGAAGGCCTTCACCACGAGGCCGCGCAGCCGCGTGTGATCGGGCGGATCGGCATGCAGCATCCAGTGGCTCATGCTGCGGAACACCGGCTCATCCATGATCTCAGGACCGTAACGCCGCTTGGTGCGGTCGACGTAGTCCTTGCCGAAGCGCTTGTCGCGCATCACGAGGCTGACCTCGGCGTGGCGGCTGGTGAGGAAGGAGCCGAACGGCGTCAAATGGACCGGATCGATGGTGCGAAGCCGTTCGTAATGCGGATAGGGATCGCGGATGAAGTCCGGCGACAACGGGTTGAACAGCGGTCCGCCGGCTGCGGGTTGCACTTGCTCGTTCATGTTGACCTCAAATCGGTTGCCGCATGACCCACGCAGGCAGCCCCGATGCCCGGCGTAACCATCCCCAAGATTATCAACTCGATACATTGTTGTATCGAATTGCATTCTGCCCTAACCTGACCCGATGTCAAGGGTGAGAACCAGGCCGACCAGGGACGACACGCGCGACAAGCTGTTCGAGGCGGCCGCGCGCGTGTTCGAGCAGGACGGCATCGGCGGGGCCAGCATCGAGGCGATCGCGACCGCGGCCGGCTTCACCCGCGGCGCGTTCTATTCCAACTTCAAGAGCAAGGACGAGTTGATCATCGCCATGCTCGAGGATCATGTCGAGCAGTCGATCCGGCGCAACCTCGACATCCTCGCGCAGCACAAGAATCTCGATGATTTCATCGCGGCCCTGAAGGCGATGGATCGCGCCCGGCAGGACCCCCTCGCCCGCTCCCCGCTCCTGCACATCGAGATGATCCTCTATGTCGCGCGCGCCGAGAAGCGCCGGCCCGAGCTCGCCAAGCGCCTGCGCGCGCGGCGCAAGATGATCGCCGACATCATCGAGGCGACATTGAAGAGCAACGGTCAGAACGACACGCTGAACCCGGCATGGATCGCCTCCGTCGTGCTGGCGCTCGACGACGGCTTTCGCCTGCACCGGCTGATCGATCCGGAGACCGCGCCGGCCGACAGTTTTTGGCGCGCGATCACGGATCTCAGGCGCAGCACGGGGCTGTCGTTGGACCAGGACGCCTCTTCATAAATCGCCAGGCCGGCTTTACCCTTGAAAGCCAATGGTCAAGCGGCGTCGGCACATGTCGGCCTTGGGGCCATAAGCGAAAGCCGCGGCCACTACGATCCGGCCTTCGAGGCCGGTGCAGCAAGCGCTGATCGGCGATCATGGATGAGATTCTCAAGACGATGAGCCGCTACATTCAGGGTAGCGGCATCGAGTGCGTTTTCGTCGTCCGTTGCCGCTCTGGCGCGTTGCGCGCGCAGGACCTCGTCGATTTGATTTTCGATCTCTGACAAATCCGATTCCGTTTCAGCGTTCCGGATCCTCCGTCCCAGCGCGTAAAGCGAATCCAGCGCCGCTTCTTTGGTCTGGAAATCGTCCGATCGGAGAAATCTCCAGGCCGTCGCCAGTACCGTGGCGAGCGCGCCCAATGCCATTGGAGCCAGGAAAATCAAGTTGCTCCATTTGTCCAGAAAGGTTTGCTGCGTGCCATTGTAGTACTCTGCCGCACCCGCATGAACCGGAAGAAATGCGCCGGGATCGGTGTCCGGCGCCTTGACCTGCGCGAGGATTGGCTCCTCACGCAACAGGTCCCTGCGTGCACTCATCAAGGCCTGGGTGAAGCCAGCAACCAGATCGTTATCGAGGCTCTTCCTGGCGACGAGGTAAAACGAAACCCTCAGCGTCGTGACATCGTCTTCCGGAACCGGAGGGGAGCCGCGCAACGTACCCTTGGGGATGTCGAAGCTCTCATAGGCGCGCTCCTCCTCCGCAATTGCTCCCGCATTCTCGATCGGGATCAGTGTCGGCGCCGCTTTCGCGTTTTGGGGGAAGAGCCCCCGCACCAAGGACAAATATTTCTCGGTCAGTGGCAGAACGAGAAGAACGGCACGAACCTCCTTGGCATCAAGCGCTCGACGTATGTCCGCCGGCGCAAAGTTCTTGAAGACGACATTGGCGCGATCAAGGTTGTAGGCCTTTGTAAGCACGCTGACGATCTTCTGATTGGTCTCGCCGCCGACCACGCCGACTGTCACGCGCTTCAGGCCGGCCATCTCCGTAATGGAAGATCCCGGGGGCGTGAGGAGCATCGCCACAGCTTGAGCAAGGACAACGATGGCCTGTGCCTGCGACAGGTCGCCGACGTCTCCACGAACAACCGCGAGGTCCGTCTTGCCCGTCGAGAAGGCACTCGCGGATTCGGCTGCGCCGGCGGTTTCGACGATCTTGAGCCGTACCGGCGCATTTGTTGCGGCAAGCCGGCTCGCAAGCGCTGATAGAACCCTTGGAGCTTCGCCATCCAAAGATCCAACCGCGATCGACAGCGTCACCGGCCGAAAGTACCACCGGTAAGCGAAATAGCTTGCGCCCGCAGCCAGGGCGACCAGCACTGCAACCACGACAATACGCAGCCAGATCGGTAGCCTGATCGCACCCATGTTCTCTCCCGACCGGTAATCGATATGCCGAATCCTGATAGCCGGTAACTTCAAGCGGCCCGGCACCGACAATTGTACCAGCTTGCCGATGAGGCGAAGAAGCAATTGAGATAGATCAACGAGTTTACTCCCTCTACCGGTCCCTTAGGGAACGATTGCGCAGGGAGGTGAGAGCAATGAGCCCAATCGTGGTGTCGTTGATTGCGCTCGTGGTCATTTTGGGAGGCGCTCTCTTTGGCGCGCTGCTGCGCAACACCTTGCCGGAGCACCATCTGGCGGACGATACGAGGGATTACGTACGGCTCGGGACCGGGCTAATCGCCACAATCGCGGCGCTCGTGCTTGGTCTGTTGATTGCCTCGGCAAATAGCTCGTACGATACCGAGAGCAATCAGGTCCGGCATTTGACCGCCGACATCATACTGCTCGACCAGCTCCTGGAGCAATACGGGCCGGAGGCACGTGATGCCCGCGACCTTTTGCGGCGCGCGGTCGAGCCTCTTGTCGAAAGGATTTGGCGCCAAGACAGTTCGGAGTCCACGAAGGGAACGCCCTTCCGCGCGACCGCCGCGTCGGAGGATGCTTTCGCAAAAATTCAGGCGCTGTCGCCCAAAACCGACGCGCAGCGCTCGCTCAGGGATCGGACAATGCAGGTCGCGACTGACGCGGCACAAACGCGCCTGCTGCTGTTTGAACACGCTGACAACTCGATCCCCATGCCCTTTCTCGCGGTGCTCGTATTCTGGCTTGCCGTTATCTTCATGAGCTTCAGCCTGTTCTCGCGGCTTACCCCGATCAACATCGTCGCAATGCTGGTGTTTGCGATTTCCGCTTCCGCAGCGCTTTTCCTGATCCTGGAGTTGAGCCAGCCGTTTGTCGGGCTGATGCAGCTATCCAGCACGCCGCTGCGCAACGCTCTTGCGTCGCTTGGATCCTAGCCAGACCCCGGGCTGGCAGCGCGCGAAACCCTGCGCCGTCAGCGCAAAACAGGACGCAGCGAAGTCGCTGCGTCCCTGGCTGCGAACCAACTGTCGCCTGTCTTCAGCGCGATGCGGTGCTGAGGTTGTCTCCGAAGAACTTCCACGTCTTGCCATCGAACTTCGCGAGCTTGAACGTGTCGAAGGTCGAATAGTCCGTCGGCGACACCGACACCGTGATTCCGGGAAGGAACAACGGCAGCGATACCTTGCTCAGGTTCGTGGCCTGCTTCAGGACGTTCTCGCGCGTCAACACGTCTCCGCAGTTCTTCAAGATGATGGCTGTGAACTGTGCAGAGGTGTAACCGATCTGGTTGCTGCCATCGATCGGATTTCCTTCGGGATACCACTGCTTCATGAACGCCAGATAGTCCTGCACGCCTTGATCGGAATCCCATGCAGGGTCCCCGACGACCTTGGTCGCCAGGGCCGTGATGAGGCCGGTGGAAGCCTCCAGTCCGGCAGGCTCGAGCACGCCGCCGATCGAACTGGCGACAGACACGATGAAATGGGTCGGCTTCCAGCCGAGATCAGTCACCTTGCGGATCGCCTGAGCCCCGAATTTCGGCGTCGTGATCGTCATCAGGACGTCGGCGCCCGCTGTCTTCAGATTGACGATCTGGGAATCGATCGTGGGATCGGTCACCTCATAGCTGAGCTCCTTCACGATGAGATCGGCCTTTTCTCCGAGCGCCTCCTTGAAGCCCTTCAGATAGTCCTTGCCGAAATCGTCGTTCTGATAGATCACGCCGATCTTCGCGTTGGGGAGCTGCTTGAGGATATACTTGCCGTAGATCTTGGCTTCCTGCGCATACGGCGGATAGAAAGGTGTCGTCCAGGGAAAATTCTTGGGATCGTTCCACTTCGAAGCGCCGGTGGAGATCAGGATGTGAGGAATTCTCTTGCCGTTCAGATATTTCTGAATGGAAGAGTTCGTCGGCGTGCCCAACGATCCGATATTGGCAAGGATCTCGTCCTGCTCCACGAGCTTGCGCGTCTGCTCCACTGTCTTCGGCGGGCTGTAGCCGTCGTCCATGCTCAGGAACGTAATTTTCCGGCCGTTGATTCCGCCCTGGCTATTGATCATCCGCCAATAGGCAGCCTCAGCCCTCCCTTGCGTGCCATACGCAGACGCAGGGCCGCTATAGGGCATCGTCTGTCCGATCTTGATTTCGGTATCGCTGGCGCCGGGATCGTACTTCTTGTCGGCGGCCAGAGACGCCGAAGTCGAAAAAATTCCGAGGGTGGCGACGACCGCCACCGCGATGCAACAACGCATAGTAGTTTCTCCCTGTAGCGTCGCTGTTTGCCGCGACGTCTGCCCGGATAATGGTCGCGCCTTTTCGAGATGTCGACCTCTAAGTCGTGACCTTCCATCGCCAAGCCGGCTTCGCCCTTTGTCGGATTCCGGTGGCTCCGGATCGAGAGTAGCTTGACAAGGAAGCAACCTTGATGCCGGCTGAATCAGGCCCGATCGGATGCGAGGAAGCTCCATGGGATAGCGCTGGAGAGTGCGCTCGGCGATGCCAACCGTGACCGGACGGTCCGGGTCCAGAACCGTCTGCTGGCCGGCCTTGCGCCGGCTTCCTTCGAGCGACTTCTCCCGTTCCTGCAGCCCGTTGCGCTCAAGCGTCGGGCAATTCTTCAGGACTACCACCATCCCATAGAGCACATCTACTTCATCGAACGCGGTGTCGCATCGCTCCTGATGCGGACGCAGCGCGACGGACCGGTTGAGATCGCGATGGTCGGGCGGCTCGGGTTCGTCGGTGTGGCAGCGGTACTCGGTATCCAGCGTTCTCCCAATCGATGCCTCATGTCGGTCCCCGGATACGCATTACGCATCGCGGCGTCCGACCTACGCCGGATCGCTCACAGATACCCGGACATCCAGCAGCAGCTGTTCAGCTATATCCACGCGCTGCTGGTCCAGAACGCGCAGACGACGCTTTGCAGCGCCCGCCACAGCCTCGAGGAAAGGCTGAGCCGATGGCTGCTGCTTGCGGCCGACCGACTGGATGATCGGATCATTCCCGTGACCCACGATATGCTCTCGGTCATTCTGGGCGTACGACGCGCCAGCGTCACGACGACGCTCGCGGAACTGGAAGGGACCGGCGGGCTCACCAGGCTGCGAGGCAGCATCGACCTGTGCGATCGCGCGACGCTCGAGCGCCGAACCTGCGAATGCTATCAGATCATAGCGTCGGAATACGGCTACCTGAACCGTAGCGGCCTGCATGAGCATCGCATTCCTGCGGCAGCCGACCTAGCGCGCGCCTGCCTTTGCTGCGTCTGACACCTCCATTCGGATGGCTCGTCTCCGGTCCGCTCTGCGATGCTGGGCACTGTCGATCTTTGTACGCCAGCGTACCGAGTGACCGGCTTTAGTCGAAATGCCGAGCCGCACTCCAAAGCTAGAGTGACGTTAAACCAGCAAGATCCAGGACCGAGCTAGACTGATCCCTCATCTGGATGAGCCTTCTCCAACTGGAGAGATCCATAGGAGGAACCGCAGATGAGCACGGGCAAATTACCGCGTGTCACGCGCCGCCGCTTTCTTGAGCAAACCGGTCTTACGCTCCTCGCCGCCGGCACTGCGCCGGCTCTTTCCGTTCCGTTCGTCTCCCCCGCGCTCGCAGACACCAAGTCACTGTCGATCGTGCAGTGGAGCCACTTCGTGCCGGCCTACGACAAATGGTTCGACAAGTTTGCCCTGGACTGGGGTGAAAAAAACAAGATCGCAGTCACCGTGGACCACATCCCGGTCCAGGATATTGCCGCCCGCGCCGCCGCCGAAGCTTCGGCCGGATCGGGCCATGATCTGTTCGGCTGGAACGGCGCGGGCGGCGCGCATCTCTACCGCAAATTCCTTGTCGATGTGACCAATCTCGTCGAGGACGTCGAGAAGAAGCACGGCAAGGTCACCGTGATCGGGAAACAGATCGGCTACAATCAGGATGACCACAGCTGGTCGGCGTTTCCCGATTTCTATATCAATTTCCCCGTGATGTACCGCAAGAGCCTGTGGGACGGCGTCGGCGTGCAGCCGGACAGCTGGGACAACATCCGGATCGGCGGCGCCAAGCTGAAAGCCAAGGGCAATCCGGTCGGCATATCGCTCGGTCACAGCAACGATCCGAACACGACCTGGCGCGGCCTGCTGTGGAGCTTTGGCGGCGCAGTGCAGGACGAAACCGGTAAACATGTCGTCCTCAACAGCAAGGAGAGCGTGGAGGCCGTCAAATACGTCGCGGCGCTCTACAAGGAGGCAATGACGCCCGACGTGCTGTCGTGGAATGACGCCTCCAACAATCAGTACATCGTTTCCGGCGTCGCCTCGCTGATCATCAATCCGATCTCGGCTTATCGCACCTGCCAGCAGGCCAACAAGAAAGTGGCGGACGACACCTTCGTGCTGAAGCCGCCGAAAGGCCCGGCGCGTCAATTCATGGGCGGCGCCGCCGAGTTCTACGGCATCTGGAAGTTCGCCAAGAACCAGGACGCGGCGAAGGAGTTCCTCAGGTACTACGCCGACAACTGGACCGAGGCCTTCAAGGCGAGCGAAGGCTACAACATGCCGATCTTCTCCAATATCGTACCCAAGCCGATGCCGCTTCTGTCCGATGACCCGACGTCGAACCCGCGCGACAAGCTGGCCATTCTGCAGACTTCGGATGAGTGGTCGGCAGTGCCGGGCTATCCGGGGCCGGCCTGGCCCGCCACCGACGAGGTCTACAACGACTTCATCATCTGCGACATGATGGCGAAAGCTGCCACAGGCGCAATGACCCCTGAAGAGTCGGTCAAATGGGCTTCGCAGCAATGCGACGGCATTTTCGAGAAATGGCTGCACAAGGCGTGAGGCGAGCGTGGGGGGGGGGGGCGCCCCCCCCCCCC
>JAEWFG010000041.1 GCA_023388935.1 Pseudomonadota bacterium
AAGCAGCGCGTGGGCATCGCCCGCGCGCTGGCGACGCGGCCGAGCGTGCTGCTGTCGGACGAGGCGACGTCCGCGCTCGATCCGCAGACCACGCGCGCGATCCTCGATTTGCTCGCCAACATCAATCGCGAGCTTGGGGTGACCATCGTGCTGATCACTCACGAAATGTCCGTGGTGCGCCAGCTTGCCAAGGAGGTCGTGGTGCTCGACGCTGGCCACGTCGTCGAGAGCGGCCATGTCGCAGATATCTTCACCCATCCCAGGCACCCGATCACGCAGTCCTTCCTGGCCGAGGTGATCGGCGGCAGCCTACCGGTGTCGCTGGCGAGCCGGATCGTGCAGGAGCCGGTTGCCGGGAACCACGCCGTGATCCGCGTCCAGGTGCGTGGGGCAGGGGCCGGCGACACGCTGATCGCACGGCTTGCGCGTGAGCTCGGCCTCGACGTCTCACTGCTGTCGGCACGGATCGACGAGGTCGGCGGCCAGCATGTCGGCTCGCTGGTGCTCGGCATTCCCGACGGCGAAAGCGCGGCGACGCGGACGCTCGCCTGGCTCTCTCAATATCAATTCTCGGCGGAGCGTCTCGGCTATGTCGCCTGAACTCATCAACCTGATCGTCCAGGCCACCGGCGAGACCCTGTATATGGTCGGCATCGCAGCGTTGCTCGGCACCGCCTTCGGCATGCCGCTCGGCGTTTTTCTCGCGACCAGCCGGAAAGGCGAGCTGTTCGCGGCTCCCGCCATGAACGGCGTGCTCGGCATCATCGTCAATGCCACGCGCTCCACGCCCTTCATCATTCTCGTGGTGGCCATCATCCCGTTCACGCGCCTCGTCGCCGGCACTTCGATCGGCTCGACGGCGGCGATCGTGCCGCTGACGATTGCATCGACGCCGTTCATCGCTCGCCTGGTGGAAGCCGCGATCCGCGAGGTCGATGGCGGCCTGATCGAGACCGCGTCCTCGTTCGGTGCATCGCCGATCCAGATCGTGTTCAAGGTGCTGATCCCCGAGGCGCTGCCAGGACTCCTGCTGGCCCTGACGCTCGCAGTGGTCAGCCTGCTCGGCTACTCCGCGATGGTTGGCGCCGTCGGAGGCGGGGGCCTCGGCGATCTCGGCATCCGCTACGGCTATCAGCGCTTCATGCCGGAGATGATGCTGGCCGTGGTCGTCGTGCTGATCGCGCTGGTACAGCTCGTCCAGAGCGCGGGCGACTATCTGGCGCGCCGGGTCAACCGGCGGCTGCGGCACCGCTGACATAAGCTTCCCAACATCGGAGACATCAATGCGTTTTCTGGCAACCCTCGCGGCTGCAGTCTTGCTCGCGACCACGGCCCAGGCCGAAACGATCCGGGTCGGCGTGACCGCCGGTCCCCATGCCGAGATCATGGACGTCGTGAAGAAGGTCGGCGCCGAGCGCGGCTTCGACATCAAGGTGGTCGAGTTCACCGACTACGTGATCCCGAACCAGGCGCTGGCGCTGAAGGATCTGGAGGCGAACTCGTTCCAGCACGAGCCGTACCTGAAGAACCAGATCTCCAAGACCGGCTGGAAGATCGTCAAGGTCGCGAACACGATCGGCTCGCCGCAGGGCGTCTATTCGCTGAAATACAAGAAGCTAGCCGACCTGCCGGAAGGCGCCCGCGTCGCGATCGCCAACGATCCCTCCAACGGCGCGCGCGGCCTGATGATCCTGGCGCTGCATGGCCTGATCAAGCTGAAGGACCCGAGCAACGTCGCCTCGACCATCGCCGACATCACCGACAACCCGAAGAAGCTCCGTTTCGTCGAGCTCGATGCCGCCCAGCTTCCGCGCGCGCTCCAGGACGTCGACGTCGTCTCGATCAATAACAACTACGCCGTCCAGGCCGGGCTCAATCCGGCGGTCGACGCGATCGCGCGCGAGGACGCCGATGGACCCTGGGTCAACATCCTCGCCGTCCGCGAGGAGGACAAGGACAAGCCCTGGGTGAAGCAGCTGATCGAGGTCTATCACTCCGATCCAGTGAAGGCGTTTCTGGAGACGCGCTTCAAGGGCACGTATCTGCCGACCTGGTAAGGGCAGGACAGGCGCGTCAGGCAGCTAACCTGGCGCGTCGCAGCGTCTCCGAGGGCAGCTCGGAGAAGTGGCGCTTGTAGTCGAGCGAGAACTGGCTGAAGTGCCAGAAGCCGTGCTGCACGGCGACGTCGTAGACGGAGTTGCTGGCGTTGTCGGCACGCTTGAGCTCGCGCCGCACGCGGTTCAGGCGCATCGCCCGCCAGTAATGCATCGGGCTCGTGCCCAGGACCTCCTGGAAGCAATAGCCGAGCTTGCGCGGGCTGGCGCCGACCGCCTTGCAGACCTCCAGCAACGCAAGCGAGCGATCGCCGCTGCCGTGCATCAGCTCGCGGGCGCGATCGACGGTCTGCTTGCGCGCCACAGAGCTGCGGCCGGGATCGCTCGGCCGCGCCGTCGGCAGCATGTCCATGATTTCGACGAGGAGGGCGTCTTCAAGCGCCTGCCGCGCGAGCGGATCGTCGAACCGTTCGGGCGCGATCGTGATGGTCTCGTGGATGGCGGCAAGATGGGCGCGCAGCCGGGCAACTGGCGGCTCCGCTATCTCGATCACACGCAACTGGTGCCAGACGCTGCGCGGCAGCTCGATGTCGAGGCTGGCGGCCAGTTCCTCGATCAGCGCCGCACTGGTGACGACGCCACGAAACTCGAACGCCTTCGGCGTGCACATGTCGACCTCGGCATCGATGCAGGCGATGACCTTGGCTCCCGCAGCGCTGGCGCCGTTGCAATTGACCTCGCCGTCGCCGTGCCAGGGCAGGCCGATGCCGAAGCTGCCGGCGCCGAGCTGGCCGTATTGGCGGACCTGCTGGCTGGTGATCTCGCGAAACACTTCGACGCGCGGCAGGGAGAGCTGCGTGAAACTGCCCGCGAATGCACCCGCGCTGATCTGGTCGTAGTTCAGCCGCCAGCGGCCAAGCGAGGCGCAGTGCTCATCGACATCGGTACTACTTGCCTGCAACAGGCTTCCAGCCGAGTCCTGAATCGGAAGAGTTGCGCCTAAGGCCATGACAGCACGTCGGAATCGTTGAGCCGAGCAGCTAGCAAGAAACCACGCCAGACTGGCACGGCCACAGGCCCTGTCCAGCAAAATATTGCCGGATCTCGATAACGCGCGACAGCCCCGGGGTGCAGTCTTCCTCCCTTGCCGTTCCCGACACCGTGGTTGGGATGGCCTTGCGGAGGATCGAGATGCGACCGACCGAGATCATGCGCGGCAGCCCGCCCGCGCCAGAGGCCCAGGTGACCCGCGCCAACTGGCGCAGCTTCCCCGCCATCCGTTGGGGTTTCACCCACACCCGCGAAGTGCTGCCGACCGCGGAGGTGCGCCGCTCGGCCCATCCAACGCCGATGCCAAGCGCGCCGCGCGAATTCGCGAAGCTCGGATTCACGGCGCCCGACGGCAAGCCGACTACGATCGAGGCCACGCTGCGCGAGACCTTTGGCGATGCGCTGCTGGTCATGCATCGGGGCACGCTGATCCACGAATGGTACGGCGACGGCATGAGCGCGACCACGCCGCACCTGATCTGCTCCATCAGCAAGTCGATCGCCGGCACGCTCGGCGGCGTGCTCGCCGCGCGCGGGCTGCTCGATCCCGAGGCGAGGGTGGTGCGCTATGTGCCGGAGCTCGAGACCTCGGTCTACGGCAGTTGCACCGTCCGCAACGTGCTCGACATGGCGGTGGCGATCAAGTTCGAGGAGGACTACGAGGACCCCGCCGGCGACGTCGCGCGCTATCGCTTCTCCTCGGGTTGGGATGTGCCGCCGCCGGGCGTCGAGGCCGGGCACCAGCGGGCCTATCTCACGACACTGCGCGGGACTGGCAAGCCGCATGGCAAGGTGTTCCACTACGTCTCGACCAACACCGAGGTGCTCGGCTGGGTCTATGAGCGTGCCTGCGGCATGCCATACCCGCGCATTCTCTCCGACTATCTCTGGCAGCCGATGGGCGCCGAGGAAGACGGCTCCCTCACGCTCGACAGCCACGGCATGGGCCGCATCGCCGGCGGGCTTTCCGTCACTGCGCGCGACCTCCTGCGCTTCGGCGAGATGATCCGCTGCCGCGGCGTGGTCGAAGGACGACAGGTGGTGCCGGGCTGGTGGATCGACGACATCCACGAGAATGGCGATCCCAAAGCCTGGGCCGATGGCGACCTCGCCGAGTTCTTCCCGGACGCGCGCTACCGCAGCAAATGGTATACGCTCGATCCCTCACGCAACGATCTCGCTGGCATCGGCATCCACGGCCAGTGGCTGTACATCGATACGGCCACCGACACCGTCATCGTCAAGCTCGCGACCCAGCCGAAGGCGATGGACGTACCGCTCGACCATCGATGGCTCGCCGCCTTCCGCGCCATCGCCGCGCATCTCGCTCCGCGCTGACGTCAGGACAACATCATGCTCGGTACCGTCAAAGCCAAATCGCAAGCGCAGGCGTCGGCGCCGCACCCGCTCGATCCACTGACGGCAGAGGAGATCACAGCCGCCTGCACCCTGGTGCGTGCGGCGGCGACCTCGCCGGAAAACTGTCGCTTCCCGACGGTGCGGCTGGAAGAGCCGACCAAGCAGGAGTTGGCTGCTGATGGGGCAGGGCTGCCGCGCCGCGCCTTCGTGCTGACGCTGGATGTGGCGACGGGCGAAGCGATCGAGCATGTCGTCGATCTCGACCGTAGCGAGATCGTCGCGCGAAAAATCGTGCCGAACCGCGAGGCGCCCTATGGGCAGCCGTCGGTCATGATGGAGGAATTCTTCAAGTGCGATGCCGTGGTCAAGGCCGATCGCGACTGGCGCGCGGCGATGCACCGGCGCGGGCTCACAGACAGGGACATTGAGCTGGTCCAGGTCGATCCGTTCTCCTCGGGCTTCTTCGACAAGGAGTTCGAGCGCGGCGCGCGTATCGTGCGCGCTGTCAGCTATTTCCGCGAGCATCTCCAGGACAACGGGTATGCGCATCCGATCGAGGGCGTGGTCGCCGTCGTCGACCTGATCGCGGGCAAGGTGATCGACCTCACCGATGAAGATCCCATTGTGCCGATCCCGCGCAAGAAGCGGAATTACGGCGCGCATGAAGTCACCAGCCCGCGCACCGACATCAAGCCGCTGCACATCGAGCAGCCCGAGGGCGCGAGTTTTGGCGTGGATGGCTGGAAGGTCGATTGGCAGAAATGGAGCTTTCGCGTCGGCTTCACGCCGCGTGAGGGCCTGGTGCTGCATCAGCTCAGCTATCAGGATGGCGAGCGCAAGCGTTCGCTGATCCATCGTGCCAGCGTTACCGAGATGGTGGTGCCTTACGCCGACCCAACCGCCAACCACTTCTGGAAGTCGGCATTCGATGCCGGCGAATATGGACTCGGCATGCTTGCCAACGCGCTCGAGCTTGGCTGCGACTGCCTCGGCAATATCCATTATTTCGACGTGACAGCGGCTGACAACAAGGGCGCGCCCTTCATCATGCAGAACGCTATCTGCTTGCATGAAGAAGACTACGGAATCGCCTGGAAACACTACGAATTCCGCAACGGCCTATTCGAGGTTCGTCGCTCGCGGCGGCTCGTCATCTCGTTCTTTGCGACCGTCGGCAATTACGACTATGGCTTCTACTGGTATCTGTACCAGGACGGCACGATCCAGCTTGAAACGAAGCTCACCGGCATCATCCAGACCGCCGCCGTCCGGCCCGGCGAGAAATACAAATGGGGCGGCATGGTCGACGACAATCTGGGCGGGCCGACCCACCAGCACTTCTTCAACGTGCGCCTGCACATGGATCTCGATGGCGGCGGCAACACCGTCACCGAGCACGACTTCGTGCCGCGGCCCTGGGGCCACGACAATCCGCACGGCAACGTCTTCGACACCACGACGCGCGTGCTGTCACGCGAGCGAGATGCGGCGGCCATTGCGAACGGCGAGACCGGCCGGTTCTGGAAGATCAGTAATCCCAACGAGACCAACTCGGTCGGCAATGCTCCGGCTTACAAGCTCGTGGTCAATCCGAGCCCGCTAATGCTGGCCCAGGAGGGTAGCTTTGTGCGCAAGCGTGGCGGGTTCGCTACGAAGCACGTCTGGGTCACGGCCTTCGACAAGGACGAGAAATACGCCAGCGGCGACTATCCCAACGTCCATGCCGGCGGCGACGGCCTGCCGCGTTACGCCGCCCAGAACCGCAACATCGAGAATGCCGACATCGTGGTGTGGCACTCCTTCGGCCACACTCATGTCTGCAAGCCCGAGGACTTTCCGATCATGCCGGTCGAATATGCCGGCTTCATGCTGAAGCCGACCGGCTTCTTCGCGGCGAACGCGGCCGGCGACATTCCGCCCGACCGCAACAGCCGCAGCGTGCTCGCCGGCAACGAGAAGGATGCCGGCGGCTCGTGCTGCCACTAAAGCTAGGACTTCCGCCGGTCAGAACGGATAGTGCCGCGGTCCGGTCTGCACGGTAATCCAGCGCAGCTCCGTGAACTCGTCGATGGCCGCCTTGCCGCCGAAGCGGCCGTAGCCTGACGCCTTGGTGCCGCCAAACGGCATTTGCGGTTCGTCGTGCACAGTCGGCGCGTTGACATGGCAGATGCCGGCCTCGATCCGCTTGGCAACGCCTAGGGCGCGCGCGATATCGCTGCCGAACACGGCGGAGGAGAGGCCGTACTCGGTGTCATTGGCCACGCGCACGGCCTCGTCGACCCCGCTGACGCGAACAACGGTCACCACCGGACCAAAGCTTTCCTCGCCATAGATTCGCATCGCCGGCGTGACGTGATCCACGATTGTCGCCGGCATGATGGTGCCGTTGCCGTGTCCGCCCGCCGCGACCACGGCCCCCTTGGCGACGGCATCGTCGATCAAACCTCGGACGCGGTCGGAAGCCGCGCCGCTGACGAGCGAGCCGAGCACGACATTGCCCTTGCTTGGATCGCCATGGGGAAGACTCTTCGCCTTGGCGGCGAACTTGGCGATGAAGGCGTCCGCGATCTTGTCGTCGACGACGATCCGCTCCGTCGACATGCAGATCTGACCCTGGTTCATGAAGGCGCCGAAGGCGGCGGCGTTCACGGCGGCGTCGAGGTCGGCGTCGTCGAGAATGACGAGCGGGGCCTTGCCGCCAAGCTCCAGCAGCGCGCGCTTCAGATGCTTCGCGCAAGCCAGCGCAATGAGGCGACCGACCCGGGTCGAGCCGGTGAAGTTGACACGGCGGATGGCGGGGTGGGCGATCAGAGCCTCGACGACGGCCTGCGCATCCTCGGGCGCATTGGTCACGACGTTGACGACGCCATCGCCGAGCCCCGCTTCAGCCAGACAGCTTCCGATCAGGCGGTGCACGCCGGGGCTCACCTCGGACGCCTTCAGCACCACGGTATTGCCGCAGGCGAGCGGCATTGCGACTGACCGCACGCCGAGGATCACCGGCGCATTCCAGGGTGCAATTCCGAGCACGACGCCGACCGGCTGGCGGAACGCCATGGCGAGATTGTCAGGCTTGTCGGTCGGAATCACCTCGCCGGAGATCTGCGTCGTCATGGCGGCGGCTTCGCGCAGCATGCCCTCGGCGAGATGCACGTTGAAGCCAGCCCAGCCTGCGGTGGCGCCGGTCTCGGCGACCATCAGCGCGGTGAATTCGGACGCCCGGCGCGCGAGGATATCGGCGGCCGCGCTGAGCCGCTTGCGGCGCTCGGACGGGCCAAGCTGCGACCAGGCCGGAAAGGCGGCAGCCGCAGCGTCGGCGGCGCGCATCGCATCGTCGATCGAGGCCGCCGCCACGATGGTCGCGACTTCGCCGGAGATCGGGTTGTGGCGCTGGAACGTGCGCTGATTGCTGGCCGACTGGTCCTTGCCGCCGATGAGAAGGTCGATTGCGTTCATGGAGCTCTCCAAGGGTTGCAGGAAGGATTGCGGGAGTGATTATTGTGGGGGCGATGCGGCGCGCGCCTTGCCGAGATAGGCGCGCTGGATGTCGGGATCGTTCTTCATGGCGCCGGCCGGACCGCTGCCGGCGTTGCGGCCGGATTCGATCAGATAGACGCGGTCGGCGATATCCAGGCTCGCCCGCGCATTCTGCTCGACCAGCAGCACGCCGACGCCGTCGGCGCGGATCTGCGTCAGCGCGCGAAAGACCTCGCGGCTGAGCAGGGGAGACAGGCCGAGCGAGGGCTCATCCAGCAGCAGGAGCAGCGGGTTCGACATCAGCGCGCGGCCGATCGCAACCATCTGCTGCTCGCCGCCACTCATGGTGCGAACGGCCTGTGTCATGCGCTCGGCGAGGCGCGGGAACAGTTGCAGGACTTTTGCGAGCCGGTCCGCCTCGCCTTCGCGGGCCCGAGCGGGATAGGCGCCGAGCTGCAAATTCTCCGCGACAGTCAGCTCACCGAAGACGCCTCGGCCTTCCGGTACCAGGGCGATGCCGCGCTCCACGATCAGATGGGCCGGCAGTTCGCCAATGCTCTGTCCCTCGAACGCGATCCTGGCGCCTGGCGCGGGCTTGACCAGCCCGGCGACACTCTTGAGCAAGGTCGACTTGCCGGCGCCGTTGGCGCCGAGGATGGCGACAATTTCGCCTTGACTGACACCGAGCGCGACGTCGGCCAGGGCCTGGTGCTTGCCATAAAAATGGGAGAGGGCGGCGACCTCAAGCATCGTCACCTCCGAGATAGGCGGCGACGACCTTGGGATCGGACAAGACCTCGTCCGGCGCGCCGCGCGCGATCACGCTACCGGCGTTCATGACGATGCAATGGCCGCACAGCGCGCGGATCGCATCCATCACGTGTTCGACCATGATGATGGTGAGGCCGCGATCGCGCAATTTCGCGATCAGGGCGATCCCGGTCTCGAGCTCGCTCGGATTGAGACCCGCCAGCCACTCGTCGAGCAGCACGAGGCGCGGCTGAAGCGCCAGCGCGCGGGCGAGCTCCAGCCGCTTCTGATCGATATAGGTCAGCTCGCCCGCAGGCGATTCCGACATGGCGCCAAGCCCGACCAGATCGAGCAACTCGCGGCCCATCGCGTCCGAACTGCTTGACGACGCCGGCGCGGCGGAGAACAGCCGCGCGGCTGCAACGTTTTCGGCGACCGTGAGGTCCGGCATCACGCGCACCAATTGGAAAGTGCGCGCGAGGCCAAGGCGCGCGATCTGGTGCGCGCGGAGGCCATTGAGCACCGTGCTGCCGAGCCGGATCGTACCTGATGACGGCCGCAAGGCCCCCGACAGCGTATTCAGGAGCGTCGTCTTGCCGGAGCCATTCGGGCCGATGATACCGACGATCTCACCCGGCGCGACCGTGAAGCTGACGCCATCGACCGCGCGCAGTCCACTGAACGACTTGCTGACCCCGTCGACCGCGAGGAGCGGTGCATCCACGGTGCGGCCGGAAGCGGCGCGGCCATCGGCGGGTACGCGCGAGCGTCCGGCCCCGAACAGGCCGATCACGCCGTTCGGCAGCACCATGACGATCAGGACGAAGATGATTCCGAGCACGATGCTGAAATGATTGGGCAGCGTCGCGGTCAGGACTTCGAACAGCAGGACCAGCGGAATCACGCCCAGCACGGGCCCGAAAAGCGAGCCCGCACCGCCGAGCAAAGCCATGATCACGACCTCGAACGAGATCATCGGATTGAAGGCGATCGCGGGATCTATGTAGGTCCAGCGGGGCGCCATCACCGCGCCGGTCATCGCCATGAATGTCGCACTCAGAACGAACACGGCGAGCTTGACCCGCGTTGCGTCGATGCCGGAATGACTGGCCGCGGTCTCGTCGGCGCCGATGGCGCGCAGGGCCAACCCATAGCGCGAGCGCCCGAGCAGCCAGCCCACCAGGAAGACGAGCGCGGTAAGGCCCAGGAGCTGCCAGTAGAGAATGTCCTGCGTCACGGCGCTGAAGAGATAGCGGCCGACCGACTTGTGGATATTGACCTCGTACCAGATCACGAGTTGCCGGATCAGCTCGGCAAGCCCGAAGGAGAAGATCACGAAATAGATCCCGGACAGGCGCAGCGTCGAGAGCCCGGTGATCCCCGCGGTGACTGCGCCCACGCCGGCCGCGACCAGCAGCACGGCGGGCCAGGGCATCGTATCGCCGAGCACCGCGGCGGTGTAAGCGCCGAGGCCGAAGAAAGCGACCGTCGCAAGCGAGATGTACCGGGTGGGGCCCGAGAACATCGTCCAGGCGGTTGCCAGGATCGTAAAATAGAGAATGCTGATACCGAGCGCGAGATAGTAGCCGTTGGCATACAACGGATAGGCGATGACGGCCGCGGCCAGCGCCAGGCCGGCGCACCACGGCAATATCCGGACAAGCGCTCTCATGAAGCGGCTCTCCCGAACAGGCCGGTCGGCCGGATCAAGAGCACGCCGAGAAACAGCGCGTAAGTGGCGGCCAGCGTCAGGCCGGGATCGACCAGTCGTGCCACCGCGATTTCGACCACGCCGAGTAGCAGTCCCGCGACCAGCGCACCCATGACGTTGCCGACTCCGCCCATGATGACGACGACCAGCGCCTTCATGGTGAAGACCACGCCCATCGCGGCATTGAAGGTGAGAAACATGCTGACGAGCACGCCGCCGACGGCCACGAGGCCGCCACCAAATGCAAACGCCAGCCCTGACAGTGCCGTCACGTCGATCCCGACGAGGCGCGCCGCATTCGGGTCCACCGCGATGGCGCGGATGGCGGTGCCGATCCGCGTGCGGGTCAGGGCCAGATAGACGGCGCCGCCGACCAATGCCGCGAACAGCAGCGCGACGAGGCGATTGACCGCAAGGGTCGATCCGAGGACGGTCAATGGAATCGAGAGATAGCTATAGCTGTAATACTGGCCGCCGAAGGCGACCAACATGGCGCCCTGGATCACGAACAGAACACCGAAGGTGACGAGAATGCTGTCGGTCTCCTGAGCGCCTCTGTCCTTGCCACGCCGCATCAGCCGTTCGAGCAAAAAACGATAGAGCAGCCAGTTCAGCACCATCGCGACCGGGACCGCCAGCAGCAGCGCGGCCAGTGGGCTGAGGCCGAGACCGCTGTAGAGCCAGAACGCGCCGAAGGCGGCCGCGACCAGTGCCTCCCCGTAGGAGAGGTTCATGATCCGCGCCACGCCATATTGCAGCGTCAGCCCCAGCGCGATCAGCGCATACATGCCGCCGAGCACGAGGCCCGGCAGGACGATGTCGACAACCAGCATGAAAACGACGTCCCTTCGACCGGACGGCAGGCAGGCCTCGCGATGCAAGACCTGCCGGCCAGCCTTACTGCCACTGCGGCTTCGGTACGGCCGGCGTGCGAGCGCCCGGAAGCGAGGTCGGCGCGAGGGCGTAGAATTCGCCGTTCTGCCACTGGCCGACGCTCCACACCTCCTGGAGCAATCCGTCCTTCAGCTTGATCTTGCCGATGATGGTGTCGAACGTGCCCGAGCGGATCTCCGCCGCGACCGCGGCGCGATCGAGCTTGCCGACCTTCTCAATCGCCTGCTGGAGCACCTGGAGGCTTGCATAGGTGATCGAGCTCGCCCAGCGATCGGGCTCCTTGCCGGTCGCGGCCTTGTGGCGCGCGAGATAGTCCTTGATCTGCGGCGAGTCGGCGTTCCAGCCGCCGATCCCCATCACACCGTCGCTGTTGGTGCCGAACTTGCCCTTGTAGAGCGGGAAGGCGGTGCCGACGCCGACGTAGAAGACCTTCGGGTTGAACTTCAGGAGCTGCGCCTGCTCGGTCAGCGCGATCGTATCCGGCGGATAGCTGAAGGCGATGAACGCGTCGGGCTTGGCGGCAATCGCGTCATTGAGCAGAGGCTGCAGGTCCTGCGACCCCATGGGATAGGTCTTGTCGTAAGCGAGCGTGAAGCCGGCCTTCTTGAAGGCCTCGCGGCCGGCGGCGGAGAGCTCGATCCCGAACTGGTCGGCGACGCTCACCATGGCGATGGTGCCGCCGATCTTGCCTTCGCTCTTCAGCTTGCCGAGCAGCTCGGCGAGCGCCTCGGAGATCTGCGCCGATGTGCCGAGCCAGAACGTCGCGTTCGGCCAGCGCTTGGCGAGCTCCGGCGCCTTGTCGGTCACCGAGGTCACCGCGAGGTGAGGGTAGCCGAGACGGTTCAGCGTCGGGCCGACCGCAAGGTTGAGGCCCGTGCTCCACGGCGGAAGAATGAAATCCACCTTGTCCTGATTGGCGAGGCGCTCGATCGCCTTGACCGCTTCTTCCGAGCTGCTGCGATCGTCGTACTCGACGACTTCGATCGGCAGCTTCTTGTCGCCGAGCTTGATGCCGCCGGCTGCGTTCACGTCCTTCACCCACAGTTCGTAATTGGGCAGGGTGGTGATGCCAGCGCCGCCGGCATAGGGACCGGTCTTGGAAATGGCATAGCCGATCCGGATTTTCTCCTGCGCATCGGCCGGGGACGCAAAGATTCCCAGTCCCGTGGCCAGAGCCGCAAGGCCAGTGACGCGCAGCAACGTTCGACGGTTCGCCGAAAGCATGTCGAGCCTCCCTCGTGTTTCGCTCAAGCGATTGTTCGCAACGATGTGAGTGGATCGTTGTCTCATCGTCCCATTTATTTCGCCGCTGCTTCGACAAGCTGGCCGCGACCAGGACTTGACCTACCAAGCACTCTCGGATTTGTTCGCACAATGGATAAATCCGGGGAAAGGTTGGACGCTTCTGGTCGCAATGGGCAAGTGCGGCGAGGCGTCGCGGGGGCCCATCCGGCGCCAGCCGTTCCAGCGAGCGAAGCTGCGCCGGTCGGCGCTCAGCTGATCGGATCGCACTATGTTGCGCGGCGCTGGATGCTGAGGTCGAAAACGGCGCGGCCATTCATTCATCTGCTCTGCCTTCACGGTGGAGCCGCCGCCGAGGTCGGCCAGGCCGGAAAGACGATGACGTTGGCAGGGCCCGCGATCGTCTGGCTCCCTGCGGGGGCGGCCGAGTATCTCGATGTGTCCGCAGGAGCGGCCGTCGAGCTTCTTCAACTGCGCGCGGGCGTGTGGCATCGCTATCTGCCGCCGTCGGCCGAGCCTGCCTATCTCGCCCTCGAAGGCGCCGGCGGCATCATGGCGCTCCCGGTCGAACGATACCTTGCGACCACGATGGCGCGTTCCATCGCGGCGATCGCGGCCGAGATCGCGTCGCCAGCACGCAGCGGTGCGGCGTCGATCATATCGGCGGAGCTGACGCTGTGCGTGTTGCGTTTCTGGCGCCTGTTCGCCGGCGACAGCGATCGGGAGGAGGAGGGCAGCCGTGCCGAAATCCTGAGCCGCTTCCGCAGGCTGCTCGAGGAGCGGTATCAGCAGCACCTGCGCGTCAGCGATTACGCCAAGCTTCTCGGCATCACGCCGGATCGCCTGCACGCACTCTGCAGTCGCGAACTGAAGCGCTCGCCGAGCGAGTTGATCCAGCAGCGCGTCGTCAAGGAAGCGGCGACACGGCTCGAGGCCGGCACCGTCGCAGTCAAGCAGGTCGCATTCGCGCTCGGCTTCAAGGACACCGCGTATTTCAGCCGCTTCTTCCGCAAACACACCGGCGAGGCACCGGGCGTGTGGCGCCGGCGTGTGGCGGCGCGCGCGCGAGCCGGGCGATCTCGGCCGACGCTGAACTTTGCGGACTGGCCGTGATGCTCGATCCAGTCGATCCGGCGCCGAGGGGCGGTCAGACCTCGCTGATCGAGAACCGGTGTTCTGGAAGCCCCTGCGCGACGCCGTGGATGGCAAGAACATGACCAGCCTGAGGCTCAACGCTCAACCGCTGCTGATCCAGGAACTTTCTCGCCGTCGTCACGAACAGCGTCTTGAGATCGCTTCCCCCGAAGCACAGGCACGTTGGATTGGTCACAGGCATCGGGATAACGGTGTCGATCTGCCCGTCCGGCCGATAGCGCACCACCCGGCCGCCCGAAAAGAAAGCCGTCCATAACCCACCGGCAACATTGACGCACGCGCCGTCGGGTCTCTCCTGCGATGCTCTGTAATCCGCAAACAGGCGTCTGTTGCTGATCACCCCATCGTCAAGATCGAAGTCGAACATCCATGTGCAGTATCGCCGTGTGTCCGTGAAATAGAGCGTGCGATTGTCAGGCGAGAACGCAATCCCGTTGGACACGATGACGTCGCCGAAGATGCGCGCCACCTGACCATCGCCGGTCACGCGATACAGCGAGCCGTTCAGGCGATGCAGCTGGTTGTCCATGGTGCCGATCCACAGGCGGCCGCGGGCGTCCACGCGGCCGTCGTTGAGGCGGTTGTCCAGGCCGATTTCGACTTCGAAGACCCGGTCTGAGGGATCGGCATCGGCTGCGCGATGGTGGAGGGTCAGGTCCTGCCCAAGCAGATGCGAACCGTCCGCCGTGAAGGCCTGGCTGCCGAGGAACTGGCAATCGTAGGAGGATACGTGATGGGCGCCCGTCGCCGGATCGAAGGATTGATGCGGTCTACGGTCGATGTCGATCCACCAGAGCTTACGCGACCGGTCGCACCACAATGGAGTCTCGCCGAGAATGTCGGCCGTGGCGACTGCGGTCTCGACCCTATCCGCGGAAATCGAATTCGCAGTCATCCCCGAATCCGATTCCAGCCGCGCGCGCCGTCGCCAAAGGCCTGATACCCGTCCGTCGTGACGGCGATTGTATCCTCGAGCTTGATGAAGCCCCGTCGCGGGTGAGCCAGCGTGGTTTCGATCGAGATGACCATGCCGGCCTCAAGGGGCTCATTGGCGTCGTCGGCGGGATAGGGGATGGGGCCCCTCGACGTCAGACGCGGCGCCTCGTGGCTGACGATGCCCATGCCATGGGCGACGAAATGCATGTGCTTGCCGTGAGCAGACCGCGCGAGAGCCTCGCTGGCCGCGGCATAGATATCGCTGCCGATGAGACCGGCCCGGATCGGCATGCGGGCGGCTTGCTGAACCAGGTCGATATCCTCGAGCAGATCGAGGAGTTCGCCGTCGGGCGCCCCGTGCACGGCCATTCGGCAGAGGTCGCCGATGTACCCCCTGAAATTGCCGCCCGAATCCAGTGACACGATGTCGCCCTGTTCAAGCCGCTGCTCAGAGGGAGCACGGTTGAGGCTGGTCCCCATTGTCACCAGGGCGTATTCGAAAACCATGTCACGGGACAGTTCGGCCCGTCGCAAATGATCGATGATCTCGCGCTTGCTTTGTCCGGAGCGGGTGTCCTTGACCGCGTCGATCATGGAGGCGACCACCCGCTCCGACGCCTCGCGGAGGATCTCCAGCTCGGCCACGGTCTTGATCGAGCGCAGTTTCTCGAGCGGGCGCATCGCCTCGACGAGCTGACAATTACGGAGGTCCTTGCGCAGCGCGTCCGCCGCATCGGCCGGCAGGAACGACATCTCGACGCCGACGCGAAGCGCAGACGTCGTGACAGACCTGACATGTTTGAGGGCAAGCGTCATCGCCTCGACCGAGGTTGACGATCCAAACACCACTGGCGGCATCCAATATCCGGCGCTCGTTCGGTTCTGGACGCTGTCCCGCTCGTTTCGGTTGGCGATATAGGCCGACTTGTCCGGCGCCCCCTTCACGTAGACAAAGACGGGCAGATACCGGCTGATGCCGACGGCTTCCATGTAATCGAACTGGAAGTGATAGTACCCGCCGAGAAGGTACTGGATGTTGTGCTTCGAGGTGACGATCAGGACATCGATGCCGAAGTCATCGAGCAAGCCGTCAAGCCTGGTCGTGGAGAATGGAATCTTGGAGTGCATCTATCGTTCTTTTTCGTCGACGACTTGAAGCTTGACGTGAAACTTTGGCGCTAGGGCGATCAGCTGTTCTTCCAGGAGGACAGGGCATGCGCGACGCAGCCATTGATATGTTCGCTGAGGACGGTCCTGGCCTTCTTGATGTCCCGCTTCAGGGCGCATTCCAGCAACGCCTTGTGCTGGTTGATCGTCTCCGCGCCCCGATAGCGCAGCGCATAGCGGAAGTATTTGTCGAACACGATCGCGTGGGTATGCATCAACTCGCGCGACCCGCAACTCGATATCAGCGCCTGATGGAATTCGCCGTCATAGCGCTTGCGCAGCTCGGGATCGTCGCCCTCGGCGAGGACGGTGCGTTCGGTGGCCGCGAGCTTGTGATGCGCTGAGACGATGCGGCCCTCCCATTCGACGTCGCCGGCACGGAACGACTCGGCCATCGCATGATGCTCCAGCAGGATCCGCAGATCGGCGAGCTCGCGCAGGTTCTGGATCGAGACCGGAGCCACCTCGAATCCACGCTGGCCTTCGGCAACCACAAAACCCTCGGACGTCAGGCGGTTGAGGATCTCACGCAGCGTGCTGATGCTGACGCCGTAATCTTCCTTCATGGCGTCGAGCTTGAGACGTCCGGATGGCGTGAGCACGCCGAAAATGATGTCGGACCGGATGCGCTGATAGCCGCTGTCGCCCGCCGACAGGGGCCGCTCCTCAAGTGACGTCATGCTTTCTGATCCCGCTTGTCCGGATCGCCGGCCATCCCTGGGCGGCCGAACCATCAATGTTGCCAACAATATAGCAGATTTTGGATATCAGACGTCTATCAAAATCTCATATGAAATGGATATTGTCATTTGACATGAAAATATATGTATGATGTGTAAATAAGCTGAGGGTACAAAAAATAATGGCTTAAGCCGCCGTTCGTGCCCCAGCGAACAGGGAGGAATTGATGAGCTTGTTGGTACGGGCGCTGTCTGCGACGGCGATCTGCGTGGCGCTGACGGTCGGCGCATCCGCTGACGACATTCAGGAGCGGACGATCAGGTGGGGCCACCTGAACAACACCGATCACCCCGTCAGCTTTGGCGTCCAGAAATTTGCCGAGATTCTGCTGGCGAAGAGCGGGGGCAAGATGAAGGTCCGCGAGTTCGCGGCCTCACAGCTTGGTAACGAGTTGCAGCAGCAATCCGCGCTGCGCGGCGGCACCCAGGAGATGCTCTCGGCCTCGACGACATCGCTCGCGACTGTCGTTCCGGAGTTCGGCCTCATCGATTTCCCATTCCTCTTCAACACGACCGAACAGGCCGACGCTCTCGCGACCGGCAAATTCGGCAAGGCGATGATCGACACGTTGCCGTCGAAGGGGCTGATTGGTCTCGGATATTGGGGCCTGGGCTTCCGCAACGTCACGAACAGCACCCGCCCGATCACCAAGCTCGAGGACTTCAGCGGCCTCAAGCTTCGTGTGATTCCGAACCCGGTCTATCTCGAAACCTTCGGTGCCTTTAAGGCCAATCCGGTCCCGATGGCCTTCGGTGAACTGTATTCCGCGCTGGAGACCCGCACCGTCGATGGCGAGGAGAATCCCTACACGGTCATTCTCTCGAACAAGTTCTACGAAGTGCAGAAATACGTTTCCGCCACGAATCACACCTTCACCCTGAACATCATTCTGGTGAGCAAGGCATTCTGGGACAAGCTGTCGCCGACCGAGCAGCGCCTGATGCGCGAGGCTTATGAAGAAAGCCGCGGCTATCAGAAGGAGCAGACGCGCCTGCAGACCGAAAAGGCCCTGGCGGAATTGCAGGCCAAGGGCATGCAGTACAACGCGATCGCGCCCGAAGAGACCGACCGCATGCGGAAGACCGCGCAACCGGTCGCGGACAAGATTTCAACCAATCTTCGTTCCGAGTCGGTGAAGCTGTTCAACGAAGAGGTCGAGCGCATCCGCAAGGAAGTGAAGTAGTCGACTTCTTCCTCACACAGGGCGGCGGAGCCGGCCAATGGCCGGCTTACACCCCTCATTTGCCTGGACGTCACGCATGGCGCGAGTTCTCGACCTCTATTGCAGTTTCCTGAAGGCTGTCATTGCCGCGTGTCTTGCAGTTATGGTGGTGCTGGTGTTCGGTAACGTCGTTCTGCGCTACGGATTCAACTCCGGCATCGCGATTTCGGAAGAACTGTCGCGCTGGCTGCTGGTCTGGCTGACTTTCCTCGGCGCTATCGTCGCGCTGCGCGAGCACGCCCATCTCGGCGTCGACACCCTGGTCCGGATGCTGCCGGCCGCTGGCAAGCGCGTCTGCTTCGTCATCAACTATTGCCTGATGCTGTTTGCCGACTGGCTCCTGCTCTCGGGCAGCTGGCGCCAGACCATCATCAACATCGACGACCGCGCGCCGGCCACCGGCCTGTCGCTCGGTATCTTTTACGCCGTCGGCGTGATCTTCGGCGCGTCCGCCGGGGTGATCCTCCTCTACGACCTGTTCCGGGTGCTCACCGGACAGGCCAGCGAAGCCGACATGGTGGCCGTCAAGGAATCGGAAGAGCACTGATGTCGTTTCGCCGATCCTCGGCCGTCGACGCCGACATCCTGCAAACCACCGGGATCATGTAATGACGATCGCCGTCTTCACTTTCTCGCTGCTTGGCGCCATGGCGCTCGGCATGCCGATCGCCTTCGCACTGATCGTCTGCGGCGTGGCCTTGATGAGCACGATCGACATGTTCGACGCCCAGATCGTGGCGCAGAACGTCATCAATGGCGCGGACAGCTTTCCGCTGATGGCCATTCCGTTCTTCATGCTCGCTGGCGAAGTCATGAACAAGGGCGGCTTGGCAAAGCGTATCGTCAATGTGGCCCTTGTTGCGGTCGGACATTTCCGCGGCGGACTTGGTTACGTCACGATCCTGGCGTCCTGCATTCTGGCTTCGCTGTCGGGCTCGGCCGCGGCCGACGCCGCGGCACTCGCAGCCCTGCTGGTACCGATGATGGTGGCGGCGGGGCACAAGAAGTCCTATGCGGCGGGTCTTGTGGCGGCCGGCGGCATCATCGCCCCCGTCATTCCGCCCAGCATCGGGTTCGTCATCTTCGGCGTCGCCGCTGGCGTCTCGATCTCAAAGCTGTTTCTGGCGGGCATCGTGCCCGGGCTGCTGCTCGGAGCAGGGCTCTGCCTGGCCTGGGCGTGGGTGGTGCGGCAGGAGAACCTGACGCCGCCGCCACGGGCCTCCTTGTCCGAGATGGTGAAGGCCGTCGTTGACGGGTTCTGGGCGCTGATGCTGCCGGTCATCATCGTGGTCGGCCTACGTTTCGGCATCTTCACGCCGACGGAAGCTGCGGTCGTCGTCGCCGTCTATTCGCTGTTCGTGGCGACCTGCATCTATCGAGAACTCAAGCTGTCGCAGCTCTACGAGGTGCTCGTCTCCTCCGCCGTGACGACGAGCATCGTGATGTTCCTGGTGGCGGCGGCGCTGGTATCCTCCTGGCTGATTACGGTTTCGGAGATTTCAGCTCAGGTCGTCTACCTCCTGAAACCCTTCATGGGCAACAACACGATCCTGATGCTGGCGATCATGGTCGTGGTGGTGATCGTTGGAACGGCGCTCGACATGACGCCGACGATCCTCATTCTCACGCCGATCCTGATGCCCATCATCAAGGCGGCCGGCATCGACCCCGTCTATTTCGGCGTCCTCTTCATCATCAACAATTCGATTGGTCTGATTACGCCGCCGGTCGGCGTCGTGCTGAATGTCGTCTGCGGTGTCTCCAGGATCAGCATGGAGGACATCATCAAGGGCGTCTGGCCCTTCATGATCGCGCAGCTGATCATCCTGCTCGCGATGGTGCTGTTCCCGGGACTTGTGACGATCCCGGCCAAGTGGTTTGGCGGCTAGTCTCGCCGGTAACAAAGGAAGGAGGGACCAAAAATGGCCGCACGGATCATGATCCTCAACGGACCCAATCTTAATTTCCTCGGCATCCGGGAGCCTCATATCTACGGCTCCACGACGCTGAAGCAGATCGAGGACAGCTGCCAGGCGCTGGCCGACCAGCTCGGCGTATCGATCTCGTTCCACCAGTCCAATATGGAGGGCGAGCTCGTCAATTTGATCCAGTCCGCCCATGGCAAGGTCGATGCGATCATCATGAATCCCGCGGCCTATTCCTTCACGTCGATCGCCCTGATCGATGCGTTGAAGATTTTCGACGGCGTGAAGATTGAGGTTCACATCTCGAACATTCACGCCCGCGACGAGCTTCACCGCCACTCGATCACGTCGAGCGCCTGCACGGCGGTCATTTGCGGATTGGGCCCGTACGGCTATCTTGCAGCGATGCTGGCGGCCGTTCAGCGCCTCGGACAATTGCCTGAAACGATCCCGCCGGCTCTTCACGGGCTTGCGGCCACCGGCAAGGCGTAAGCAGGGAGGGTGGGATGCGCGGAGCGGGATTTCTCGCCATCTGGAGCGACGTCGAGGCGCATGATCTGACCGATTACCGGCACTGGCTGACGCGCGAGCACACGACCGAGCGGGTGACCACCAGGGGCTTTCTGGCATCGCGTGTCTTCCGTGCGGCAAGGGACGACATCAACCGCTTCTTCATCCTGTACGAACTGGAAGCGGCCGAGGTTCTCGATGGCGAGGCCTATCTGGCGCGCCTCAACGCGCCGACACCATGGTCACAGCGCATCATGCCAAAACTCGGCAATTTCATGCGGGGCGGGGGCATCATGGTTGCGCGGGCAGGGCGAGGCGAGGGGGCCACGATCATGGCGCTGCGGATCCAGAATTTGCCCGAAGACCCGAAGAAATTGGCTCAGGCGCTCGTTGCGTGCGACGGCGTCGCCGCCGTGCAGATCGGGGCGACCGACGAGGCGAGGACATCGGTGCGGACGGCCGAGAAGGGCATGCGTAAGAACGAGGGCTTTTTCGCGGGACTTCTATTGATCGAAGCGCTCGACACGGCCTCGTTGCAGGCCGCCCTGCAACAGGCGCGTGCGATTGCGCCTGACGTCCTGGACCGCGCCAGCGAACCGGAAGTATACCAGAGCATGTTCGCGCTCGACGCTCGCATCGCGGATTTCGGCTGATGGCCACGTTCTCGCTCGCCGCGCTGACGGTCCTCGAGCTTGCGCCGCCCGAGATGATCGAACTGGCGGCGCGCTGTGGCTACGAAAAGGTCGGGCTGAGGCTGTTGCCCGCAACGCCTGGCGGGGTTGCCTATCGACTGATGGACGATGCGTCGCTCTTGCGGGAGACGCTGCAGCGATTGCAGTCGACGGGCGTGACCGTCGCCGATCTTGAGGTCGTTGCGTTCAGGCCGGAGACGGACGTCGCGTCCTTCACCCCCTTCTTCGAGGCCGGCGCGCGCCTCGGCGCCAAGCACATCCTCGTCGCAGCCTATGATCCGGATCTGGCGCGGTTTTCCGATCGCTACCGGCAGTTTTGCGAAGCGGCAGCAAAGTATGGACTGACGTCCGACCTCGAATTCATGCCCTGGACCAGCGTGCCGGACCTGCAGACCGCAATGCGTATCGTCGCCGACGTCGATCATCCCGCTGCCGGCATTCTGGTCGATGCGTTGCATTTCGATCGATCGCAAAGCTCGCTTGCGGATCTCCGCACCATTCCGGCTGAGCGGCTTCACTATTGGCAACTCTGTGACGGCCCGGCCGAACGTCCGGCGACGACGGAACAGCTCATCCATGCCGCCCGCGAGGAGCGGATGTTTCCGGGCGAGGGCGGCATGGATCTCATCGGACTGACGAGGGTGATGCCGGGCAGTCTGACCATCAGCATCGAGGTTCCGACCGTTCAGTTAGCGAAAACCGTTGGCGCTGAAACGCGGGCGCGCCGGGCGCTCGAAGCGAGCAGAGCCCTGGTCGAGAGGGCGCGCGCGGCCTCGTGAGAGAAGGGTGGCGCGGGATGCCGCAAGTCGATCGCTCCTGGGACGTCGAGACCGATCTGCTCGTGGTCGGCGCGGGTGCAGCCGGCATGACGGCCGCGTTGGTGGCAGCTCTCGAGGGGCTCGATGTCATCCTTTGCGAAAAGTCCGATATGGTTGGCGGGACGACCGCGACCTCCGCCGGGACCGTCTGGATCCCGGGCAACCGGCAAGGACAGCTTGCCGGCACGCCTGACACGGTTGATGCCGCGCGCACCTATCTCGCCGCGATGCTTGGCGAGCACGCAACAGACGAACGCCTGGACAGGTTCCTCAAGGCGGGCCCGATCGTTCTCGACTATCTCGAGCAGAAGACGAGTGTGCGGTTCGCGGCACCGCCGGTTCATCCCGATTACAAACACCTACCGGGTGCCGCGATCGGCGGTCGTGCACTCGGGGCCGTTCCGTTCGACGGACGCAAGCTCGGCGACGATTTTGCCCGGGTCAGGCCGCCGCGCCGGGAGTTCATGGTTCTCGGCGGCATGATGGTCGGAAAAGCAGACATTCCGCCGCTGCTGGCGCCCTTCCGCAACTGGACGAATTTTCGGCACGTCGTCGGCCTTCTCACCCGGCACGGGCTGGACCGTATCAGCTACAAGCGCGGAACACGCCTGATCATGGGCAATGCGCTTGTCGCAAGACTGCTTGACAGCATCCGCCGCGCCGGCGTCGGCCTGCGATTTGAGACGGGACTGAGCGAGATCATCTGCGATGGCGACAAAGTCATCGGTGCCGTCCTCTCGTCTCCGACCGGAGAGGTGGCGATACGTCCCCGCAAGGGCGTGGTGCTGGCAACCGGTGGCATCGGTTGGAGCCATGAACTTCGCGAACGGTTGTTTCCAGAAGCCGCGCGCCGTTTTTCGCTCGCGCCTTCGTCGAACACCGGAGATGGCATCCTAGCGGCCGAGCGCGTCAACGCCGTCATCGAGCGTGACCTCGATAGCCCAGCCTTGTGGATGCCGAGCTCGGTGATGGCGCAAGCGGACGGCCATGTGTCGGTCTTCCCGCACATCATGCTGGACCGGGCCAAGCCGGGACTGCTCGCCGTCAACAAATCGGGCCGCCGTTTCGTGAATGAAGCCAACTCCTACCACGACTTCGTGGAAGCGATGTTGCGTTCGAACGCGTCTGCCTCGGCGGCTACGCCGGCTTTCCTGATCTGCGATCAGACCTTCATCAGGGATTTCGGCATCGGGCTCGTTCACCCCGGGGCCCAAAACTTGAACAAGTTTTTGCAAGCCAAATATTTGATTGAGGGTGAAACGATCGCAGAGCTGGCGCAAAAAACCGGGATCGACGGCGAACAGCTTGCCGAAACGGTGGAACGATACAATCGATCTGCTGAAACCGGGGTCGACGAAGACTTCGGCCGTGGTTCAAGTGCGTTGAATCGCTTCAATGGCGATCCCCTGACCAAGCCCAATCCTTGCCTGAGGCGGATTGGCCCAGGACCGTACTATTCAGTCGCCGTATGGCCGTCGGATCTTGCCAGCAGCGCCGGCTTGCGCACGGATTCATGCGCCCGAGTCTTGTCTCACGATGGGAAGATCCTGTCCGGCCTGTACGCAGTCGGTACCGATTCATCCTCCATTTTTCGCGGCACTTACC
>JAEWFG010000049.1 GCA_023388935.1 Pseudomonadota bacterium
GAATAGGCCTTTCCCTTCATCTGAGCCCCCCAAAGCTGATGGAGCCCAGCGACTCATATTCGCAGCCGTTCGGGAATCCCCCCGGCCATCACAATCGATTCAACTCAGCCGCCAAATGCTCTAGTGGCGGACAGCGTCTATTGTGATTACGATCCCATCAAAAGAAAGGCCGAGATCGGCTCGAGCTTCCTGGAGCGGGAGTAACGATCCGGCCATGCCAAGAGCATGATCCGGAAAAGTGCGAAGCGGTTTTCCGAGAAGATCATGCTCAAATAACAATCTAAAGCGCGATCTCATCGCGCTTTAGCATGGGATGGGATCGTCATGGCGCAGGGGCAGGGGGACTACCGGATTCTGCATGAGGCGGCCCTGCGGGACTATCTCGCGGGCCTGCCGGATCTGGCGGCGCTTCTCGGCGGCGAGCCAGCCGCCTGGTCGATCACCGAGGTCGGCGACGGCAATCTCAACCTCGTCTTCATCGTGAAGGGCACGCGCGGCGGCATCGCGGTGAAACAGGCGCTGCCCTACGTCCGCCTCGTCGGCGAGAGCTGGCCGCTGCCGCTGTCGCGGGCCCATTACGAATTCCTGGCCCTGTCTCGGCAGGCCCAGCTCGCACCCGGCCTCGTGCCGGCGCTGCTGCATCACAACGAGACGCTGGCGCTGACGGTGATGGAGTTGCTCGAGCCCCACATCATCATGCGCAAGGGGCTGGTCGCGGGTGCGCAATATCCGCGCTTCGTCGACGACATCACCACCTTCATGGCGCGGACGCTGTTCTTTACCTCGGACCTCGCGCTCTCCGCCGCGGAGAAGAAGGAGGGCATCGCCGCGTTTGCCGGCAACCACGCGCTTTGCAAGATCACAGAGGATCTGATCTTCACCGATCCCTACCGCATCGCCGAGCAGAACCGCTGGACCGCGCGCTATCTCGATGCTCTCGCCGCGCGCCTGCGCGAAGACATGGACCTGCACGTCGCGATCTCCCGGCTGAAGCTGAAGTTCCTGGCGAGCCCGGAGGCGCTGCTCCATGGCGACCTCCACACCGGATCGATCATGGTGACGGAAAGCGAGAGCCGGGTCATCGACCCCGAATTCGCGTTCTATGGCCCGATGGGGTTCGACGTCGGCGCGGTACTGGCCAATCTGCTGATGGCCTATTTCGCATCAAGCGGCCACGAGCGCTCACCCGGCGAGCGCCGCGTGTTCGAGGGCTGGGTACTGGGGACTGTTGAGAGGGTCTGGAACGAGTTCGCCCGCAAATTCCTCGATCTCTGGCGCACAGATGCGGTGGGGGATGCCTATCCGGTCTCACTCTTCGCCGGCGAGCAGGGCGCCGCGAGCCTTGAGGCGGAGCGGCAGGCCTACATGCAGCGTCTCTTTGCAGACACCGTCGGCTTTGCCGCGGCCAAGACTATCCGCCGCATCTTCGGCCTCGCGCACAACATCGATTTCGAACTGATCGAGGATCCGCGGAAGCGGGCGATCAGTGAGGCGCGCGCCGTCAGGCTCGCGCGCGCGATGATGGTGGAAACGGGGGCGTTCCCGGCCATTGCCGACGTGACCAGCGCCGCACGAAAACTGCGGGACTGGATGCCGGATCTCGCGAATAGCTAGACTAGAGCACGATCCGGAAAAGCGTGTGGCGCAGCGGCGATAGTCCTGCGGCGGTGGGTATTTCAATGGCAGAGGGCTTTTGCGGCGCTGCCTTGCCAGGCGCGGCCGACCGGCCTAGCGCTTGCCGAACCACTCCTCATAGATCCTCTGGTAGGTATCGTTCTCACGCAGTGCCAGAAGCTCTTCGTTCACGTGCTTGCGCAACGGACTTCCGGTTGGAAAAACGATGCCGTAGTCTTCCTTATGGAACACATTGCCAACGATCCGCGCTATTCCCCGGCCGCCGTGAGCTGCGTAGTAGAGCAGCGCGGGTGAATCAAAGACGACCGCGTCCACCTGCTGATTCAACAGGGCATTGTAGAGGTCGTCGACCTTCTCATATTCGAGAACCTGAGCCTTGACCTCGTTCAGATAGACCGTCGCCGTGCTTCCCCGTGTCGTGCCGACGCGTTTGCCAACGAGATCCTGCGGGTTGTTGATCGGTCCCCTGATCTGTTGTGCTGTCAGTGATGCCGTGAGTTGCGCCGTATAAAAAGCCACGAACACTACGCCCGTGAACATCCACAGCACTGCCACGATCCGAGCGATCCAGTGCCGGGGCATTTGATCTGCCTGGGTGGCTAACGTGCCCGCGGCCCAAAACATCGCATGGAAGATTCCCGGAAAATACCTTGTGCTTGGGATGATGCCGTTACGATGATGTCGCTCCACCAAAAAGATCAGATGCGCCGGGATAAGGATCAAAAGCAGCGCAATGCCAAGCCAGATCAGGAGAGTGCGGGAGAAGAACAGCTGCATCAGCTCGCGCAACGGATTTGGCTCGACATCGGCGGAGGTACCACGCACCAGGATCTGCAAGCCCGAATTCATGATCGGTTGAGAAAAGTCGAACCTGTTCTCGCGCTCTGACGTGATCGAGATGGCCGCGATCCCGAGATCCGCCCGTCCGCTTCCCACGGCGTCAAGCAACTCACTGACATCGGACGTGACGACGTACTCGGTCTCGCGATTCAGTCGCTCGCCGATGCTGTTCCAAAGTTCGATGCTAAAGCCGCTTAGAACCCCGTTCTTCTCAATGACCATGGGAGGCACTATTCGGGTCGCCACCCGGAGCTTGGTGGTCTCACCCGGGGCCACAGACCAGGTGACGCATATCAACAGCGCCAACGCGAGCCCACGGGATACGCCAGGCGCGAGCGCCCAGAGCAGCCGAACGCCGCTTGCGCGAAAACGGATTGCGAGATTGGAACTTCGATTTCCCGTCACCGATTTCTCGCAAGACTTGTGGGAGTTCGACCAGAGCTCCCACACGTTGTTGCCCTTGCATTTGCTGCACCTGGTAATGCCGCAAAATAGCGAGCCACCGGCGTTGATCCAAATCAATGTCGCCAACGTGGAGGCCACGTTAGGTGCCGCCGGACCCTGATGATCAGACCGTACACTTTGTGACGAGCGGAGATCTAATATGGGTATCCCGGGCGCCACGGCGAGCACCTTGGCAGCAGGGTTCGCGGCGCTGCGCCGGCACCTTATGCTCGTGATACGGCTGGCCTGGCTGCTTGGCACGATGCTGTGCATATGTCCGGCCCACGCACTCGACCAGACGTCCCTGCAGCTGAGATGGAAGCATCAATTCGAATTCGCCGGCTATTACGCCGCCGTCGAGAAGGGCTTTTATCGCGACGCCCGCATCGACGTCGAAATTCGTGAGGGCGGCGCGGATATCGACGCGGACTTGCGTGTCGCCACGGGCGAAGCAGATTTCGGTGTCTGCGCGACGGGAATTCTGGTGAACCCGATCAAGCGCGCCAACAGCGTGGTTCTTGCGGTCATCTTCCAGCACTCTGCATCCGTAATTTTGGTGCCGCACAGCAGCGGAATCCGAGAGGTTTCCGAACTGAAGGGGCACCGCCTGATGGATGTTCCGGGCAGCGACGACATTGCGGCGATGCTCAAGCACGAGGGGGTCGATTACACGAACCTGCCTCGAGCCGACAGCTCCGGCAACCCGCGGGATCTGCTCAATGGCAACGCGGATGCGATGGTCGCTTACAGCACCAACGAGCCTTACGCTCTCGAGAAGTTAGGGACGCCGTATCTGATGTTCGCGCCCCGGGCCTACGGGCTCGATTTCTACGGCGACAGTCTGTGCACATCGAGACGGTACTTGGCCCAGAATCCGGACCGCGTGAGGGCGTTTCGCGCGGCGACCTTGAAGGGCTGGGAATATGCTCTCGCCCACAAGGAGGAGATCGTCGACCTGATCCGGCGCAAATACGCGCCACAGACGAGCCGGGACGCGCTGCTCTTTGAAGCCGCTCGGTCCGAGCTGTTGATCCAGCCGCGCCTCGTGCCGATCGGTGACCAAAGCGAGGTACGTTGGAGAGGTATCGACGCCGCCTATCGCGAGCTAGGCATGGTGAGCGAGGCCGAGTTGCCCGCGGGGCTCGTCTACATGCCGGATGACGAGGGATGGCGCGCATGGCGGAAAGTGCCGATGACTGCAGTGCTGATCGCGACTGTTCTGGTATGCGTGCTTGGTTGGAGTCTCTATCGTGGCAACGCGCCCGCCTTGGGGACGATGCGGCTCAGCGCCGTGATGGCCGGCTTGTTCGTCCTGCTCAGCATTCCCGTGCTGGTCTTCATCCTTGTCTACAACTATCGGCAGAATGCCGCCGCGATCAATACGACCCTGAACGACGTTGTCGCCAAGACCAAGCAGGCCAGCATCGAGGACGGGCAGAACATCGTCAATCCGGTTGCAGCTACGCTGGCATTGCTCGCGGCGGTTGCTTCGGAGGACCCGGCCGTGTTCAGAAAGGATGAGAGCCGGAATCTGCTCTACCAGGCGCTCACCTCGGCGCGGCAGATCGATGCGGCCTATGTCAGCTTCGAGGACGGCTATCATCGGGTCGTGACCCGGATCGACGATGACCGCAGGCGCTCCGATCCAAAGATCCCGGCGTCGGCGAATTGGCACGCTGGCTTCATCGACAGCTTTGCGGGATCCCTGCGAAGGGTCCGGCATCGCACGTTCTTCGATACGTGGCCCCGCGTCATCGACAGTTATGATGTTCCGACGATCGAGGACATCAGAACCCTCGCTGGCTACCAGGCGACCAAGGCCGCGCACGCGCTGATCGTCGAGGGGCCCTGGCCAAATCCGGATACGGGCTATCCGGTGATCACCCTGAGATATCCGATCATAAAGGACGGTACGTTCATCGGCGCGGCATCCGCCAATATCACGCTCGACGTCCTGTCGCGCTTTCTCACTAGCCATCGCGCGAGTCCGCACAGCACAACGATCATCGCCAATCCGAACAATAGCACGATCATCGCCTATCCGGACCCGAAGAAGAGCGTGCGACTGGAGAATGGCCGGCTGGAGCTCGCCAGGCTCGACACCATCGCCGACGACAATGTGCGCGATGCCCATCGGCTGCAAAGTGAGACCAACAGCGACAGCTTCTTCTTCAACTCTCCGCAGAACGGCGAGGAAATCAGCGCCTCCTTCACGCGCTTCCCCGGCAGTTTCGGACAGCCGTGGGAAATCATCATCCTGACGCCGACCGACGACTTCGTCGGCACCTTGAAGCGAACCAACCGGCAAATGATCCTTCTGATCGCCGCCCTGACCGGCATGGAGCTGCTGCTGATTTATTTCTTCGCGCGGCGGCTATCGCGACCGATCGAGGGCGTGTCCCGGGAATTGCGCTCGGTCGAGGACCTCAACTTCTCGCACCGGACGCCCGCGTCATCGAAAATCCGGGAAATCAAGGACCTGCAATCAGCAGTTTCGCTGTTCGCGACTTCGCTGCGGTCGTTCTCCTCATTCGTTCCCCTGGATGTGGTCAGAAAGCTGATCAAGAGCGGCACTCCGCTGACACTCGGTGTCGAACAACGCTTCATGACGATCCTGTTCGCCGATCTGAAGGACTTCTCCACGCTCGCCGAGCAGATGGCACCAAACGATCTGCTCAGCCAGCTCTCGGTCTACTTCGAAGCGGTCTCGCAGGCGATTGCGGAAGAACACGGTACGGTCGACAAGTTCATTGGTGACGGCGTCATGGCCTTCTGGGGTGCGCCGGTTCATCGACCCGATCACGTGCTCTGCGCCTGCCGCGGCGCTCTGCGCGCGTCGCGGCGCATGCAACAGCTCAATACGGAGTGGAGCGCGCAAGGGCGTCCGCAGTTGCACCTTCGCATCGGGTTGCATTGCGCCGAAGTGCTGGTTGGCAATGTCGGATCTAGCGAGCGCCTGAGCTACACGGTGATGGGCGACGGGGTCAATGTTGCAGCTCGCCTCGAAGGCATCAACAAGACTTTCGGTACCACGATCTGCATCAGCGACAGCGTGCTCGAGGCGGCCGGCGGCGATATCGTGGCAAGGCCCATCAAAACGGTTCAGGTCAAGGGGCGAAAGCACGAGTTCATGATTTATGAGCTGCTGGGGATCAGAAACAGCGACGATCCGGAGTTGGCCGCGCCGGACGGCTTCGAAGAGCTGTGCGCGATGACGCGGGCGGCATCGAGCTGTTTCGAGCAAGGTCATCTCGAAGAAGCAGCCCGGCGATACGAGGAAATCCTTTCGGTATTTCCGCGAGACCCGCTGGCCAGATCGTTGCTCTGGATGTGTTCTTCAGCAGCGACCGCATGAACTGGCGTCGCGAGAGAGACGGGCAGAGCGGACGTGCTCTGCCCGTACGTTGCGAGCGCCTTCGGGCGCTAGCGCTCATCGACCATTCGTTGCTTCATCGTCACCCCCGGATGACGATTCGATGAACCCTCGAACGGTCATGTTTCAACGCGAAAACAGACAGGGGCAGGCGATCCCTGAACGCCCTTATGAGCAGTTCGCCGACCTGCCGCTCGCGTGTCCGGAAAGAATGCGCCGCGCAACAGTCGGCCAGCGCAAAGCCCTCGAGTTCGCCGAAGCAATCGAAGAAGATTTCGGCTACCCGTCCCGTATATTCGACGACGTCGATGCATGGACTCGGGACCTTGACCGGCGCGCCTTCGGGTGAGGGCGGAATGGCATTGGGATCGCCTCCAAGTCCGGCGACACGGTCTGCCAGGAAGGCAACATACCGCTGCAGCACGGCGAACCAACGGTTTGACGGCTCGGTCTGCTGCAATCGCCATTTCATGATCGCCAGCGTGTCTTCCTCGGGGCGCAACATCACGGCAGCGGTCGAGACCGGGATCTTCACTTGAAATGTTCCAATGACATATCGCCAGGAGAACGGACGGCGCTGAACAACGGCGGCGGGCTTGGTGTCTCTCGCCGGAGCCTGATTTTGAATCGGGACGTCGCGTTTCGATACCTGCCGTCCCACGCGCCTCACGATCACATTGAATTCGTCGCCGGTGACGACAGTCGTGGGGAGGTCTACGGTGAGCAGACCTGCGAAGTTTTCGCCTGCACTCATCGGGATCGGCACATAGGTGACGCCGCCCGTGATCTTGCACTGGATCGTGTTCTTGTCTCCTGCCGTCAGGGAATGAACGGGATAAAGCTGCGAGGCAAGCGCAAGCACGTCCGACGCCTGAACCTGGGGCCAATAGATCGAGGCGACACTCCCGCGTGGAACACTGCCCCAGTCGATCATCAGCTCGTCGACGAGAGTCTTTTGGCTGACCGTGGAGCTCGGCCGGATATCGAATGTTTGCGGGATCCGGTGCGTCGAGGCGGGCCCGGGATTGTCCGAGACCGTCACCTGGAGATTGCGCTGGGCCAGCTTGTCGGAGGCCTCCGGACGCGCCCCGGTGAAGATCGGAGCATCGTCGAACGCGATCTGGGCCACCAGACAGTGGTGAGTTCCGGCGAGCCAGGCCAGAGCCTGCTTCCCGTCGATCAAATTGGCGGGATCATAGAGGTTCAGGAAACATCCGTAGTAGGCCCAGATGCTGTCCTTCCCGCTCGCGATCTCGATATCACGGTTGTTGACGCCGCCGTTGTCGTAATCGGTGTTGCCGCCGAGATTTCCCGTCGCGAAGAACGGTAACGTGACGTGGCCGGCGCCGACCTGGGGCGAACCAGGCAGACCTGCCGCATCCGGATTGAAGGGGTAGGTCGTACCCGTCTGATAGTCCGTATCGGGGCTCTGCGTCACGAACAGCCTGAAGAACACCCGGGCATTGCTGGCCTCGCCTGCCGGTCCCGCACTCCCGCGCATCCGGACTCTCGCCACCGCAAAGTTGTAATTGTTGAAGATATTGAACGTGGGTGGGAAAGTGGGACTGAGCTGGAGCGTGAATGGCGTAACAGAGGAATCGCCCTGCAGCGCTCCCCCCTGGCTCGGGAGAATCGAGTTGAAGGGATCGGCCCCTGTCGGGTCGCTGAAATTGTTGTTCAGGAACGCGAGCAAGTCCTGGATGTAGGTGAATGCGCCGTTGACGCTGTCGCTTGCAAACGCCGGAGCACCGGGAACCGGATGCTGGGACAGACCGGGCGTCGCAGTGAATACCCTGAGATCCTGACTGAGATAGAAGACATTGTTCTGGGTCGGATCGACATTCGTGAAGTAGGGGTCTGCACCGGCCACCAGCTCAAACAGCGTCGAAGCGTTCCCGCCCGGCACCGGGTTGCCGTCGGTCGCAAGGAAGGCATCGAGTTCAAAGGTCTGGCTGCCGGACGCCGGGAAGTTCGCGAGCGCCGCACTCGTGAACGTGATGTCGAACGGAACGCGAATTCTCTGCTGCGCTCCGGGATCTGCACCATTCTCGAAATCGATGTTCGGGTTTTGAGTGATCGAAACCCCGCTGAGATTGGCAAACGCTCCGGTGGGCGTCGGGACCGTGACGTTGAGAGAGCTGAACGTGTTCTTGCTGAATCCATCGACGACGAGCCAGAACGCCTGCGTGAACGTCCCACCACTCGTGTTGATCACATCCTGCACTTCATCCTTGCCGAAGGTGTCCTTGTCCACCAGGAAGGTCAACGTCCCGGTTGGAAGGATGCAGGCATTGTCCGCCTTGCTCCAGTAGGCCTGCACGGAGCAAGTGACGCCGTTGACGTCGATGGTGGCGAACTGGTTGTTGCAGGTGTCGCCGATCTCGTCGTTCGTGACCGTCGATCCGTCGGGATTGGTGCCGTTGACGAGGATACTGTTGTTCAAGGTGTCGACGTCAGGATTGGTGCATGCCTCGATCAGTTCGTGGGAAAAGACCTTCGTGACGCAATCGTGCCCCGTCAGCGAACCCGTATTGTCCACCCAGGCGTAGTAACCTGTAACGCCCTTGTAGGTGAAACTCTGATGCTGGCCCACGAAGTTCTGGGTCGTCGTGAGCTTGTTGTTGATGCCCGGCGGCACGATCACGGCGTAGAACCGGTTATGGCCGGATGCCGGAGGCGGCATGCTCGTGTTGTCGAGCCGATCCTTGAGCATCGTCTTCACGTCGTCGTCCGTGTACTGATCGGCCGGGCTCGTGCTGTCGTTGAGGTCGGTGAAGATCAGGGTGCCCTGCGCGACACCGCGATACTGGCGCAGGCCGCCCATGTATGGGCCGCTGAGAATTCCTATGATCGCTTGTTTGTAATCGTCGCTGGAAGGTGACGGAGAGGGCGTTGCGGTCCAGAAGCTGCCCCAGAACACGAGAATCACCTCGACGTCCGTGAGGACGCGTCCGCCGCCATCGGTCGTGCTGGTGACGGTATAGTCTGCGGAAAACTGCTCATCGGCTCCGACCGGTTGACTATCCGGACGCGCGCGCTCGACGATCCCGCTCAATTTCTTTGATCGGCTGGCCTTTCTGGGCATCTCTTCCTCCGCTCCGTGGCCACCCCATTCAACGATACCACCTGGACGGGAGCCCCAATGTGAACTGGCTCACCAGCCCTGAGCGCCGTCGAACCCCGACCAGGTGATGATCGGGACTCGCGGGAGAAGTGCGAGATTTATTGCGAGCCGGCGGCGTCCAACGTAAAGTCGAAGTGTTCGATCGTGCTGCGACACTCGATACTTCTCTCCGCGCTTACGTGCAGAAAGGTCTGCTTCAGCGGCCAAAATAGTCGGCAAAATCGACCTCTGAAGATTGAGCCAACGGGCGTTTGATTTGATGTCAGCGGTTTCAGGTGTTCGTTTTGGGCGCGTGCTGGATCCGATGGAGCGGATCTCCGAGACCTTGTTCGGGCTGATCATGGCTCTCACCTTCATCTGCAGCCTCGGCGTCGCGACGGCGGACAACATCAAGATTCACACGATGCTGGTTGGTGCACTCGGCTGCAACCTGGCCTGGGGCATCGTTGACGGCGGTCTTTATCTGTTGGCTCGCATCAATGACCGGGGAGGCAATATCCTGACACTGCGCGCGATACGGCAGTCGCCGGATCCTGAGACGGGGCGGCGCGTCATCGCCGACGCTTTGCCGCCGGAATTGGTGTCTGTCTTGCCTCTCGATCAACTGGAACTGATTCGGCAAAAATTGCAGAAGCTGCCCGAGCCTCGGGAACGCCCGAGGCTGACGAAGCACGACTGGACCGGAGCGCTCGGTCTTTGCCTGCTGAGCTTCGCTTCCACCTTCCCGGTTGTAATCCCGTTCATATTCCTGAGTGATGCCAAATTGGCGCTGCGGGTTTCCTACGCCATCACCATCGTGATGCTCTTTTGCTGTGGTTATGCATTCGGATATCGTAGCGGACTTCGGCCCTGGGCGGCCGGTCTTTCGATGGTGGCCATTGGTGGTACGCTAGTCAGCGTCGCCGTCGCTCTTGGAGGATAGGTAACGGTGCGACAGAGGGGCGCGGCAACAGTTTGGCAGTTGTGCGGGGCCTCGATTGCTGCGTTCGTGGGTTTGTGGCTTGTAACGATGACCTGCGGTGTGGCGCGCGCCGACCCCCTCGAGGTCAGCCCGGGCGGCGCGATCGGCCTTGGCAATCGCGGCTGGTCCGCAACCGAAACGAGCCGCGCGACATCTGCGAACGAGCTCGAATTTAGCGCACGGGCGGGGGTTGCTTCTGACTACATTTATCGCGGGACGACGCTGTCCGCTGGCGGGCCCGCGGCCGGAGCCGCTGTTGAAGCAACGTTTGGCTCTCTATACGCCGGCGCCACAATGGCCACCGTCAAGCTCCCGAGCGAACCAGCCGCGGAGTTCACCCTGGCAAACGGTATCCGCCCGAAGATCGCAACTATCGATTTCGATCTCGGCGTGACCTATTTCGCCTATCCTGGAGAAAAGTTTCCCAGCGTGACGAACGGTATCAATTATTGGGAGGCGGCTATCCGCGGCGACAAGAGCATCGGCGATTCGTTTCGCGTCGCCGCGGGCTATGCATATTCGCCGAGCGTCTCGAACTCCGGCGCCTGGGGGCAATATGTGGCGGCCGGGTTGGGCTACAACGTGCCAACCCATCTGCTGCCGAAGAACCTGAGCGTGTCGTTCACGACTGCTGCCGGCTATTCCTGGTTCGGTAATCAGGCTCCGCAACTCGGCAGCTTCCCGTTACCCTCCTATCTCAATTGGCAGGCGGGCGTGACGTTTACCCACAAGGCCTTCAACCTCGATCTGCGCTACTACGACACCAATCTGTCGAAAGAAAACTGTTTTGTCTTTACCGGAGATCCAAACGCGAGGCCGGGCGGCCGCGTTGATCCCGTTACCAACCCGGCTGGCCTGGTTTCGAACTGGTGTGGTGCAGCGATCGTCGCCAAAGCCTGGTTTGCTTTTTAGCCAGTCGGTGGCCGCGCAATCACGATCATTCCGGAAGCCCGGCTTCGCGAAGACCCCTCGCAAAAAGGGCTAGATCCTCCGCTCGACGAAATGGTGCTAGATCTCCCAGATTGCAGTGGCGCAATTCGGGATCGCGTTCGCGTGCACGTGCAATGCCTCTCTGTGCTGGCTCAAGGCGTCCGGCGAGCGCATTGCTGGCTGCGAATATGCAGATTGCCAGCAGGAAATCCGGATTTTCGCGTAATGATTTTTCGGCCCATGACGACGCCATATCATAGCGGCCCGAGAGAAAATGAGCATACGCCACGGCTCCGTGTATGCCGTACATTGACGGATCGAGTGGGCTCAGGCGCATGGCACGCGCAGCATAATCAAGTGCGAGGTCGGGTTCACCTCTAAAAGCTCTCACCCAGGCACCAAGACTCCAGGCTTGCGCCAGGTTCGGATTGATCGCCAGTCCGCGATCCACGAACGCAATGGCATCATCGAACTCATTGGCTATGAAGGCGATTACATATGCACCCATACACATCGCTGCCGGGTCATCTGCTCCCAGATGCACTGCTTTCCAACCTAGCCGCGTAGCTTCGGCACATTCCTGCACACGATCGATCATCCAGCGACGCGCCTTGCGTTGGATGTAGCACCACCCGGCCATGCCATAGGCGCACGCCAGACCGGGGTCGAGTTGGATCGCCTTGCAGAAGAGCTGGAGTGCTTCGCTGTTCGCATCCTTGGTCCACCGGCGAACGCTCGCCAACCCACGCAGGTAATAGTCGTATGCATCTAGATTCTCGGTTGGCTTACGCCTGGCCCGCTTGATTTCCTCGCGCTGCAGCATGGGCGCGATTGCACCCACGACGGTAGAGGTCACTTGGTCCTGTAGATCGAAGATATCTTCGAGCGCCCCATCAAGGCGGTCTGCCCAGAGATGTTCCCCGGTTTCGCCATCGATAAGCTGACCGGCGATACGAATGCGATTTGCAGCCTTGCGCACGCTACCTTCGAGCACGTAGCGCACCCCGAGTTCGCGGCCTACCTGCCTTATGTCCACGGGGCGGCCTTTGTAAGTAAAGCTCGAATTGCGGGCGATCACAAACAGCCAACGAAAGCGCGATAGTGCCATCGTGATGTCTTCCACGATGCCATCGGCGAAATACTCTTGCTCAGGGTCGGCACTAAGGTTCTGGAAGGGGAGGACGGCAATCGAGGGCTTGTCGGGGAGCGCGAGGGTTGGCTTGCGCGGTTCTACCAGGCCCTCGGCTGCTGCCGCGGTTGGCGGCGCGCGCTCTTCCCGGACCGCACCGACAAAACGGAATCCCTTGCGCGGCAACGTCTTGATCAGGCGTTGTTTCTCCCCGGAATCGCCGATTGCGCTTCGCGCAACATTCAGCCGGGTCGTCAGTGCCGCATCCGAAACGCTGCGCCCATTCCAGACTGCATTGATGAGGTCGTCTTTACTGACGACGCGCTCCCTGTTGCGGATCAGGTAATCGAGCAGATCAAACACCTGTGGTGCGACGGAGACGACGCCCGCCCCGCGATGCAGCTCGCGCCGCTCAGTGTCGAATGCGTAATCCTCGAAGAGATAGCGCAAGATGCGAATCCCCTTTGGATGAGAGCCCCGATAACCGGGAGCGCTTTGGGCTCGCTGGAAATCGCAAGAATAAGCTGCCGGTGAGAAAAAAGTAAGCTGCCAGTCAAGCGTACCCGCCGCTCTCGCGGCATCCTCGTGCCGGCTGTGACGGCTCCTGACACCATGGTGGCAACACGGGAGCGCTAAAGCCGTGGAAGAGACACCGTCCCTGGGAGACTCCGCAATGAGTACGACGCACGGCACGACGTGGCTGGAACGGACATCCGTATCGACCCGGCATGTCTCCAGCTTCATCTGGAAATATTGGGATGCCTTTCGGGAGCGCCGCGAACGTCAAAAATTGCGCGCCACCTTGTCTAACCTAAGCGACACGGAGCTGATGGATGTGGGCACCACGCGCGGAGAGATCGACTACGTCGTCTCGCACCGAGGTGTTGACCCGCGAGGCATCCGATCGGGCGAATGGCTGCGATACCTGCCAACGGTGGACGGCCAGATTGGGTCCACAGACTTCCGATAAGGGGGCAGAAGCGACAGCTTGGGGTTGCCAGATGCTCGGACCGCTCTGTCTCCCAGATAGCGGACATGCCAAGGCTGTTTCTGCACGTCGGCTCAGGGCCATGAGCCGACATCGCTCCAATCAAGCGGCGATACTTGTCAGGCTCCTTAGCGGCCGTAGGGGAAGCAGCGGTTGCGATCGAGTGTGAGACCGAAATGCGCTCCCAGTGCAGCGATGGCCGCGTCCTGCTGAGGATAAGGATCGGCATTGGATGCGGCAACGATGATGATCCGGAACCCGGCGCGATCCTTGCCACCCGGTGGCAGCATCGCTGTAGTTAGTGCATTGCCCTCCCTGTCGCGCAGCGTGAGGAAAAGCGGCATCTCTCGCTGTACATGGGCCTCGAGGCCGATGTCGCGCTCGATCGCGTTGGGCCGCTCGGGACGCCAGGACTGGACTGCCTTTTCCCGCTCGCGGCGGAAATATTTCTCAACTGTGTGGCCCATCAGGCGCGACTCATGCATCGCTTCACCTTCCGTCTCGATACGGAACCAGGTCTTGCCCTTCGGCGCGTCGCAAACATACTGCATTTCGCCCGTCCTGCGGTCGCCGCAATTCTAGGGCGGCGGGCCTGCAAAGCCAATATGAGACTAGCTCCCGTGTATAGCGCTGCACGATCGGAGGGGCTAAGAATTCTTGATTGGACGTTGAAGTTCTAGCGAGCCCAAACAATACTAGGTCGACCGGAATAATCCTCTTCAAGGAGCGTCCCGATGCCTGACGTAAGGGAAAAGCAACGCGAAGCCCGCCGGAAGATCATTCGCCAATGGGCGAAGCTTCCGAAGGATAAACGGCAGTCCATGGAGGGGATTTCTGAATTCGCCAGGACCGCCGCTCAGCAGAACGAGAACGCATTCGTCCGCAGTCGTCGCGATCCGTATCAGAAGATTATGGGATGGCTATTGCCGCGTGCTCATCTCTGAACGACTGAGTCCTCTGCACATCCCTCGAAGGCGACACCGAAAGTTCGGCAAAGTCATCGAATGTCCTGCCGTGTCCGAACCCCCGGCAGGGCCGTCACCAAAGCGACGAGATAACTGTGAAGCTGAAAGCAACCATCATCGTCGCAGCGCTGCTAGCTGCAACGGCTGCACATGCCGAGACGATCGATCTGAAATGCTGGGCGCGGGGCCTTACGGGTGGCGAGCGCAACTCGGTGTACATAAACGGGGAACAGGTCACCGTTAATCTGGACGAGGGGACGATGCACTCTCGGACATTCGGAAGCAATTTGGCCGTCCACGTCACAGATACGCACTTGTTCTTTGAGACGGCTCTTACGCTCGGCAACATTTGGCAACATCTGTTCGACCCGACCGCTGTCTGGCAAGGTTTCATCAACCGCGTCGACGGCACGCTTAAGGCGCATAAACGCGACGGTACTGTCATCAGCGGGCACTGCCAGCTGGTCGGCTGAACCTGCCCATGTCGCAGATGGGTCAATCGCACCGGTTGGGCGCTGCGGTCACAGCTTCCCGTGATCCCTGATGAGCGGACATGTTAAGCGACGGTCGGAAGGTCTCAAACGGGCCAGAAGCCGAAGTGACTTTTTGGGACTGCTCGGCGCAAACGGACGTGACTTGTCCGTCAATCTGTGGGGATACGATGGTTCGCGGCGGCTTGAGAAATCACCTAACGCGAGTTGGCAACGACTGCACGGCCAACTTGGGTTTCTGTGCCTCTTCGATATGCCGCCGCTGATCGAGAAACGCCTGGCTGGACCGCGTCTTGTACAAGTCCAGAGTCTCGGTCTCGTCGGCCAGCAGCGTCATCGCCTCATCGACATAGGCGAGCCGATGCGGATCCGACTTGACCTTGCGCGCCAGCCGGTGGAGGCGCAGCGCGAGCGATGCCCATTGCACGGCCTTCATGACGGTCTCGGCGACATAGCGCGGATAGAACGACCAGGCCGGCTCCACCGGCAGATGCGGACGGCGTTCGTCGCGGCTCTTGAGCCGCAGCACACCCCCTTCAAGCGGATGGACTCGCTCGATGGGATGGTAACCTTTGAAATAAAGCGCGTAGGTCCCGATCTTGCCGACATTGTTGCCCATCGCCGCGGCACGCCGCATCAGCGTCTCAATGTGCTCCCAGCTGTAATAGGTGTTCCAGGCGAGCTCGCAGGCCCGCTTCCAGTCCGCCTTGGACATGGCGGGGTGGTCGACCGTGACGTGGTCCAGGTCGTATTTGTTGAGGTCCGCATCCATCGCGACGCCCTTCAGGTAGAGCGTCTTGTGGTCCTCCGAGCCGGGCAGGGGCGTCAGGAAGAAGAATTCCAGCATGTCGATCGGCAGCTCATGCTTGATGATCTCGATATCGCGGACGATCGATTCCGGCGTGTCGTTGGGAAAGCCCAGAATGTAGCCGCCGACCGTCATGATCCTGGCCTTCTTCCAGGCCAGCAGCATCTCGCGATAGTCAGTGATCTTGTTCTGCCGCTTCTTGGCGCCGAGCAGACTGTCCGGGTTGATGTTTTCGAGGCCGATGAAGCATCGCCGGACGCCGGCCGCGGCGCATTTCTCGATGAAATTCGGCAGCTTGTGGCAGAGCGTGTCGACCTGGATCGTGAAGCGGAGGTCCCAGCCCTCCTTCTCGCGCAGCGCGATGATGCGGTCGAGCAGGCTTTCCCAATCCTTGTTGCGCGCAAAATTATCGTCGGTGAGGAAGAAAGCGAAGACGCCCTGGGCGACGTTGGCGCGGATCACGGCCTCGATGTCGTCGGCGCTGCGGCGTCGCGACTTGCGGCCCTGCACGTTGATGATGGTGCAGAACGAGCACTGGAACGGGCAACCGCGCCCGGCGTCGAAGCTCGTGGTGTGGCCGATGACCCGCCCGATCTGCTGGCGGGGAATGATCGGCAAAGGCTGGCTTTCCAGGTGCGGCAGATCGTCGATGTAGTTGTAGAGAGGCTGCAATCGCCCGGCGACCGCGTCCTGCAACAGCCCCGCCAGCCGTCCCTCAGCCTCGCCTGCGAAGACTGACACACCAAGGTCCATCATCTCCTGAACGCCGGGATCGCGCTCCGGCAGCATCGAGAGGGTGCCGGACACATGGAAGCCGCCGATCGCCACGTGGATTCCGAGCTCGCGAAACCGTCTTGCCAAATCGAGAGATCGGGGAAACTGGTTGGACTGGACTCCGACCAGCATCACCATACCTGCATCCGCGGCCTTGATTGCGCGCGCCAGATCCGCGACACGCACCTTCCAGTTGGTCTCGTCGATGGCGTCGATCTCGATGTCGAAATCGGGCCCGAGAACCCCGCGTTCACGACAATCGAGCGCGATGCCGTAAATGCAGGCCAAGGAGTTCGAAGGCAGGCCGCCGCGCCACCATCGAATGAGGTAGCCATCGTCGTCGTAATGTGACGGCTTGATCAGAACAAGCCGGAAACTCTTGTTCTTCCCCATAAGCAACCGGTAGCTCGATGTCGGTCAAAGGCCAACTGGTTTCCGCCGGGTCCTGGCAAAAAACGACGAAGTGTGGCACGAAAAACATCCTATCCGAGTACCTCAGTTACCGCATACGGCCCTATCGCACGTTCGCTACAGATTGGAATGCACAGTCGCCAGCTAGTCATGCGCCAGACGTCCGCTTTGATAACCGACACGCCAGGGCTTCCGCTGCACGTCTGATCAGGCCCATGAGCGATATCGCTTGGCCGCACATTGAGGCGGTGCGTTCTTGCGGCTCGGACAGCCCTGTCCAAATCAATGATTTCGAGCGCTGCAGCATGAGACAGCGTTACTGTCGCACCGCTCACCTTCGGTTTGCACGCGATCAAAACTCGCTCGATGGTCATCTCGCGCTCTTCGGTGCTGATCCGAATGCGCTCGCTCAACTCGACAAGAACCTCAACGAGTTGCTCGCAACAAAAGTCTAGACGCAAAGAAGGAGCGGTGAGCCTCCTGGACGTCTCGCCACCCACGTGCCATCGCGAAGGGCGTGTCGCTGCGCAGCCTTGCCGGCGAACGTCGTAAACGATCGTGCCTTTCTGCAACTACTCGCTATGGCGGTGCCTAAGGGACGATGTCAGCGTTGTGTCAGTTGCGGCATTAGGGACGTCAAGCATGAGTTGTCGCATCTCGGAGCTATTAGAGAATAGCCACTTCATCGCGACGATAATGGTTTCAATCCGGCTTTCGCGATGACGGCTGCGGCGCCTGCAGAGGAAAGGAATTTCAAAAGTTCGATCCCCGCGTCGGGATGTTGTGAAGTTTTCGGCAGTGCGCCGACAAAAAGAGTCGGGGGTTGAACCTCCGATGGCACTGTGCCCACGAAATCGACGCCAGCTACATGGATCAGTTCGGGGACCTGCTGGAAGCCGATTTCCGCCTCCCCACGGGCGACGACTTCAGCCACGGGCTCGCCTGAAAGGGGGCCCCGCACCTTGCGCGTCTTGCCGGAGAGTTGGTCGGCTACGCCGAGCTTCTTGAAGCCTATTGTTGAAAGATAGGTGCCGCTCGAACTATCCGAATAAGCAATAGATCTAGCTGCGAGCAGTGTCTTGCGCATCGCATCCATTGTGCTGATGTCGGGCTTGGGCTGACCCGCTCGAACCACCATTCCGATGAATGATTGTGCAAGCGGCATCCGGCTGCCGGGTCGGGTCAGGTCGCGCTGGTCCAGGAGATCGGCGCCGACCCCGTCCATGATGACCACGTCGGTTTCTTCGCCACGGGCCAGCCGCGTCGGAATTGCTTCCGGGGAATCTCCAATCGAGGGACCGCGCGTGGTGACGAGCTTGTGGCCTGTCGATTTCTCGAATGCGGGACCGAGCTCGCTATATGCGCCGAAGAAGCCTGCCGAGATCATCACCCTGATATCGGCAGCGGTAGCGTCAGGCGCGGAAACGATGGTTACGAGGACAGCAAGCAGGCAAGCGATATGTTGCGGCACGGTAGCGCCCCCCGGGCATGCGATCGGTGCCATGATGGCATCGTGCTCCTGTTTTGCCCGACGTGTCAAACCTCGCGTCCGGCACGGCTCAGGCCATCCCGCGGGAAATTCTTCAATGATTTCTACTTTGCATGGGGTTGTTTTTCGTTTTTTTGCGGAGAGGGTCTACTCCACCGCCTTTTCCCTTAGCCGCTGGGCGTAGACGTTGATGACCAGCGCCGCCAGCAGGATCAGGCCGCGGATCAAGATCTTCAGGAAGCTGTCGATGTTGACGTGGTCGAGGCCGTTGTTGAGGACGCCGAGCACGAACAGGCCGACGATGGTGTTGCCGATGCCGCCGCGGCCGCCGAACAGGCTGGTGCCGCCGACCACGACAGCGGCGATGGAGTCGAGCAGATAGGTGTCGAACTCGTTCTGTTGCGCGCTGCCGAAATGGGCGACGCCGAGCATGCCGCCGATGCCGGAGCAGACGGCGGAGATCACCATGACCGCGCCGAGGATGAGCTTGACGTTGAGGCCGGAATATTCGGCGGCCTCGCGGTTGCCGCCGACCATGTAGACGTAGCGGCCGAAGCGCGTGTAGGTCAGTACCAGATGGCCGCCGAGCAGCATCAGCGCGGCGACGATGACGATCCAGGGAATGCCGCCGATCGCGCCGGAGCCGAGGGTCGAAATCAGGTCCGGCACCTTGTAGGCGATCTGGCCGCGCACGAGCAGCGCGGAGATGCCGGCCGCGATCTGCATCATGGCGAGCGTCATGATGAAGGAGGGGATGCCGATCACGGTCAGCCCCAGCGCATTGACGAGGCCGAGCAGCGCGCAGAGCAGGATGGCCAGCAGGATCGCGGCTGCGCCGGACAGCGGCACATTGGCGATGTTGACGTAGGATTCCTGGAGCGTGAAGTAGGCGACCGCGATGCCGGTGACGTTGGCGATGCTGGCAATCGAGAGGTCGATCTCGGCGCAGAGGATCACGAAGGTGAGGCCGACGGCGATGATGCCTGTCACCGACACCTGCGTCAGGATGTTGCCGAGATTGTCGAGCGTCGCGAAGGAGGGACTGGCGAAGGCAAAGAAGGCGGACAGGAAAATCAGGGTCAGGAACGGCGCGATGTTGCGCATCTGCGAGCGCAGGAACGACGCAAGTCCCCGTGCCCGTCGATCCGCCGTCGGAACCGTTTCACTGCTCGCCATGGTGCTTCTCCGTCACGCCGCTTCCAGCAGGCGGTCCTTGCTGACCGGCTCGTTGGCAAATTCCCGCACCACCGCGCCGCGCTTGAGCACGAGGATGCGGTCGGACAGGGACAGCACCGTTTCCGGCTCGGTCGACAGCACGATGATGGCAAGTCCTTTGGTGCGGAGGTCGCGGACAATGTTGATGACGTCGTTCTTGGCGCCGACATCCATGCCGCGGGTCGGCTCGCACAGCACCAGTAGTTTTGGCGGATGGGTCAGCCATTTTGCGAGCGCGACCTTCTGCTGGTTGCCGCCGGAGAGCATGCCGAGGTCGAGGCCGACCACCGGCGGCCTGATCTGCAATTGGTCGACCTGCCGCTTGGCGATATCGCGCTCCTGCGCCGGCTTGAGTAGCAGAGATGAGATGCGATCCAGAATGCTGATCGAGATGTTCTTGTAGACCGGCTCCTGGTGAAACAGCATCGCGCGCCGGCTCTCCGGAACCAGCGCCACGCCCGCACGTCGCGCCGCCGCCGTGCTCGCGAAGGTTCTAGGCTTGCCCTCGACGGCGAGCGTGCCGCCGTCCGGCTTCAGCTTTCCGAACAGGATGCGTGACAGTTCCTGCTGGCCGCAGCCCATGAAACCGTAGATGCCGAGCACTTCGCCGGCGCGGGCTTCGAAGGAGACGTCCTGGAGGCTGCGCGACAGCGACAATTGGTCGACTTTCAGGATGACGGAGCGGTCGCTCGGCCGCGGCAGCATCAGGTCGTCGCTATAACTGTGCTCGAGCGCTTCGCCGCCGCGGCCGATCATGGCCTCGATCAGCGCCCCCTTGCTGGTCGCGGCCGCCGCGGTCTCGGCGACCTTCCGCCCGTTGCGGAACACCGTCACCGTGTCGGACACGCGCAAGATGTCCTCGATGAAATGCGAGATGAAGACGATGCCAGTGCCTTCTTCGCGTAAGCGCCGCAACGTCGCGAACAGGCGCTCGACCTCGGGCGGGGAGAGCGCGGAGGTCGGCTCGTCCAGGATGACGATGCGGGCGCCGGAGAACAGCACGCGGGCGATCTCGATGAGCTGCTGCAGCCCGATCGGGAGGTCGCCGAGCCGCGACATCGGATCGACGTCGATGCCGAACCGGGCGAGCTGCTCGCCGGCCTCGCGCGCCATGCGCCGCCACTGCACGAGGCCGAGCCGGTTGGTCGGCTGGTTGCCCAGGAAGACGTTCTCCGCGACCGTGAGGTCGGGCGCGACACTGAGCTCCTGGTGAACCATGGCGATGCCGGCCGCGTGCGCGTCACGGGCGGAGCGGAAATGCGTCTCATGGCCGTCGATCAGGAAGCGGCCGGAGAATTCGGTGTGCACGCCGGCGATGATCTTCATCAGCGTGCTTTTGCCCGCACCGTTCTCGCCGACGAGACCGTGGATCTCGCCGGGATAGAGCGCGAAGTCGACACCACGAAGCGCTTCGACGCCGCCGAAGCTCTTCGTGATGCCCTGCAGTTCCAGGATGGGCGAACGAACCTGAGGCATGGAGGCTCAGATCAGGAAGTGATCCTCCATCCACTGCATGCCGGCGGCGTTGGCCTTGGTCACAACCGGCCCGTCGGTAACAACGTTTTTGGGAATGCCCTGTCCGCTCTTCTCGCCACCGACAACTGCGGCCACGCCCGCGATGATGGCGCCGCCATGGATGCGGCAGGACGGATTGCGCACGGTTGCGAACATGCGGCCTTCGCTCACCGCCTGGATCGCCGGCGGCATCGCATCCACACCGCCGATCAGGATGTTGGTGCGGTTGCGCGCCTTCATGATGTTGGCGGCTGCGAGCGCCATGTCGTCGTTGTGGAAGAACGCCGCGTCGATCTGCGGGTATTTGGTTAGATAGGTTTCCCAAAGCCGCGCGGTCTTCGACACGTCCCAATCGGCCGGCTAGGTGTCGAGCACCTCGATGTTCGGGAACTGCTTGACGACAGTGTTGAAGCCCTTCGCCCGTCCTTGCGCGCCGGTATGGCCGAGGGCGCCTTGTGTCATGATGATCTTGCCCTTGCCGCCCATCGCGTTGCACAGCGCCTGCGTCACGGACGCGCCCATGAACTCGTTGTCGGGGGCGAGGAAGGAGTGGACGTTGATCTGGTCGAGCGGCGCAATCAGCGTGTCCATGTCGATCACGGGCGTGCCGGCGTCGATCATCTTCTGCACGGGCTGGGTGAGGGTGCCGATGCCGAAGGCCTGAATCGCGACGAAGTCCCATTTCTGCGAGGCCATGTTGTCGATCGCGGCGCGCTGCTTCACCGCGTCGAGCTGGCCGTCGAACCAGGTCACGTCGACATTGAACAGCTTGCCCCAGAATTCCGCGGCCTGCTTGCCCTGAGCGCACCAGGTCGCCTGGAGGCCCGCATTGGAGAACGCCGCCTTCAGCGGCTTCTCGGATCGTCCGACTTCGGCTGCAAGTGCGGGGTTTATGCCCATGCTGCCGAGGATGGCAGTTGCGGCGCCGGCGGTCGCTGCCGCCTGAAGAAGATCGCGCCTCGTCGTCGAGAAATCTTTCGTCTCGGACATCGCTCGCTCCCATATATTTTATCGTCGGCGCGTCATTGATTGCGCGACCGATGCCGAAAGTGTCTCACAATCGAAGAAATCACGCTACCCAATCTGCAATCGAGCGAAAAATCGCCGTGGCGCGTTGGTGCAGCGCAAAGCGCTACGCTGCGTTGCCAGCGAATGCGTCGATATCGACGAGCAATTGGTCCCAGGCCCGCGCGATCTCCGGCGACCATTCATCGCCGAGAAGCTCGCGCAGCGTGTCCCTGATGATTGCGAAGAAGGCGATGAACAGCTCGCGTGGCGTGCCATAGGCATCATGCGAGGCCACCTCGCAGGCAATCAGCCGGAAATGCCCACGACGCTCGCCGGCGAAGTCGAGAATAGCCTCGATCGTCAGTGCGAGCATCGATCCCCGCACGAGCTTGCTGCCTTGCGAGCGGAACATCGCTTCCGTTTCGGGATGCACTTTGAATAGGCGTTCGTAGACGAGCGGCGTGAGATCGGCGCAGCGCGAAGCCGCGAGTTCGAAGGTGCTTTCGATCGGATCAGAGGGGGCGCTCATTGGCGGAAAAGCCATGCAGACAAAAAAAGAGCGGGGCCCTGGCCCCGCTCAAAAATTGTGTCGACCCCTATTATCCCCGATTCTAAGATTTGCTCTTGATTGACGGGGCGACGCTGCATTTTGCGCGCCAGGGGCTCCTCCCGAGACTTGGACCACCAGACTTCGACCTCGCGGCCAGCCTGAGCGAGAGGGATGCTAGATCAACTTTTCTCACTTGTCATCATTTTCGGCAACGATTGTTCAAATTTCGGGCGATTGACGAAATGATCGGCTGTCGGGCGCGTAAGCATATGACAAATATAAGAAATCTGTGGATGGGCGGGGCTGTTTGACTGCCTCAAATTCCGGACGTCCCCTTCGGTGGGGCGGCCCGACCACAGTTTCCGAGAAATTTGCGCTGGATCAAGAAGGCGGCGGAACTGACCTCGACTCGGCCCGCGGCGAGGTGTTTAGTTAGTGCGCGAACGAATGGTTCGGCGGATGCGCGCGCGGCTGCAAAAATTCCTACCCATCGTCCTGCTCGCCTGGGTGATGCAGGTGCTGGCGCCGATTGGCGCCTGCCTGGCGGCAAGTCAGGCCGTTGCCGATCCGCTTTCTGCCGGTGTCATCTGCCACAGCACGGGTGAGCAGGGTGGTCTGAATGATCAGACCGGCACGCCGGCGCATGCCGGTGCATGCGCGCTGTGTTGTCTGGCGCAGGCCAATGCGTCGCTCGAGTCGCCGCCGCAGGCCGTGCTCGCCATTCCCTTCCGCCACGCCGAGCGTGTGGTGTGGGATGACACCCACGTTGCCGTCATCTCCTCGCGTGTCGGATCAAACACACAGGCACGGGCGCCACCGCAGTTGACGTGAGCGTCGCAGCCGACCGGCTGCCGAACCTGCACGTCAATTTGCGGAGATCTCTCATGTCTATCGCTCATGTGCGCAGAGGCCTTTGGGGTTCCGTGATCGCGCTTCTTCCTCTTTCCGGAAGCGTGGCCCACGAAATCGTAGGCAATCGCTTCTTCCCGGCAACGCTGACCATCGATGATCCCGGTGTGAACGACGAACTGTCGGTTCCCACAGTCGACAGCTTCAAGACCGGCGATGTCCCGCCTGTTCGACAGCGCGATGTGTCCGGCGAATTCTCAAAACGCATTACCGAGGATTTCGGGGTGTCGTTTGGCTCAACCTATACTTTCCTCAATCCAACGGATCCGACCGTTCCCGGTGCCAACGGATTTCAGAACCTGGACACCACGTTCAAGTACCGGGTCTTCAAGGACCCCGCGCATGAATTCGTGATGTCGGTCGGCCTCAGCGTCGAATGGGGCGGCTCCGGCGCGCAAAACGTCGGTGCCGATCCCTTCAACACCTACACGCCGCTGCTCTGGTTCGGCAAAGGCTTTGGCGACTTGCCGGACACGTTTTCCTGGCTCCGCCCTGTCGCCATTACCGGCCAGTTCGGCTACGCGATTCCGGCGAGGAGCTTCACGACCACCTTCGGCATCGATCCGGATACCGGCGCCACAACGGCCGACACCGAGTTTCATCCGCGCGTGCTGAACTGGGGCGCAACCATCCAGTACAGCATGCCTTATCTGAAATCCGCCGTCATGGACCTCGGCTTGCCGGAGTTCTTCAATCACCTGATTCCGCTCGTCGAAGCCAATCTGCAGACCCCGGTCGCGAACACGCTCACCTCGGGCACGTTGACAACGGGCACCATCAATCCCGGCCTGCTTTGGGTCGGTAACAAGTACCAGGTGGGCGTCGAGGCGCTGATTCCGATCAACCGACAAAGCGGAACCCATGTCGGCGTGATCGGGCAGTTGCATTTCTATCTCGACGACATTGATCCCCACGGCATTGGCAAGCCGCTTTTCGGCGGCCCTGTCCAACCGGCCCGCCCATTTGGAAGGAATTGACCGATGCGACGCTCATCTCCGAGTTCGATGATATTGTTCGGCGTCTTCTTCCTGGCCATGCTGACAGCCGGCGAAGCAAGAGCCCACGCCTTTCTCGATCATGCCGAGCCGCGCGTCGGCAACAAGGTTGCGAACCTTCCGCATGCGGTGACGCTCTGGTTCACGCAGAAGCTGGAGCCGGCGTTCAGTTCGATTGCCGTTACAGGTCCCTCCGGGCAGCGCATCGATGCGGGAAAGGCGCGCGTCAGCGGCAATCAGGTGTCGGTTTCGCTGAAATCGGGCGGGGCCGGTACCTACCACGTGAACTGGCACGTGCTGTCCGTGGACACCCATACGACTGATGGAAGCTTTACCTTCCAGGTCGGCCCATGAGGCCCTGATGCCGATGGACTGGTCAGCAGCGGGAACACCGTTGGTCGCGACGCGTGCAGTGCACTTCGCGGCGACGGCGATCGTAGCCGGAGACGTCGTCTTTCGGACCGTCATCGCTGCGCCGGTCGTGCATCCGGAGGTACCTGGGGCTGCTTTGCAGTTGACGCGGACCCTGCGGGTCGCGTGGTTCAGCCTTGGCGTTGCGGTGATCTCCGGCGGGATCTGGCTGATGCTTCAGGCCGCGTCGATGAGCGGGATGCCGCTCGACGAGGCGTTGACCGCGGACATATTGTCGACGGTGATCAACGAAACGCAGTTCGGGCAGGTGACAACGGTTCGAGCGGGCCTGGCGATCTGTCTGATGGTGTGCCTCGTCTATGATCGCGTGGCAATCGCGCGATGGCTTGGACTTGCGGCAGCGCTCGCTGTTGCAGCAAGCCTCGCCTGGAGCGGTCATGCCGGCTCGACCATTGGCGAGACCGGCTACTTGCATCTTGCCGCCGATGCGCTGCATTTGATGGCGGCCGCGGCTTGGATCGGGGGCCTGGCATCGTTGGTTCTGTTCCTGCGGGCAGCCTCCCGAGGCAAGGCGGTTTCGCTCGCCAGCGACGTCGTGGGGCGGTTTTCGATCATGGGCTTGGTTTGCGTGGCGGCGCTCCTGCTCACAGGCATCATCAACGCCGCCATTTTGGTCGGCTCGGTGCACGCGCTGGTCGTCACTGAGTATGGACGATTGTTGTTGCTCAAGCTTGTCCTGTTCACGTTCATGTTGATGCTGGCTTTGATCAATCGGCTGGTGTTGACGCCCCGGCTTGCCCCGTCCGGCAATGGTGCGTTGCCCTGGCTCACGCGCAACAGCACCATTGAGCTGGCCCTCGGCCTCGCCATTCTCGCCGTGGTCGGGGTGCTTGGCACGATGCATCCCGCCATACACCTCGCAAACTGAATGAGTGACATCTTGTCCTTGGTCAATCTGATCCAAAAAGCCACCTCGACTTCGTGGCCGACCGTGTCTAGTTAGTAAGCGAACGAACGGTTCGGCGGATGCGCGCAAGGCTGCAAAAATTCCTACCCGTCTTCCTGCTCGCCTTGGCGATGCAGGTGCTGGCGCCGATCGCCGCCTGTTTGGCGGTAGGCCAGGCCGTTGCCGATCCGATTTCTGCCGCCGCCATCTGCCACAGCGCGAGCGAGCAGCGCGCTCTGAACGACCAGACGGGTGCGCCGACCGCGCATGCGGGCGCGTGTGCGCTGTGTTGCCTGGCGCAGGCCAACGCGTCGCTCGTTTCGTCGCCGCAGGCCGCGCTCGCCACTCCCTTCCGCCACGCCGAACGCGTGGTGTGGCATGTGGCGGATGTCTCCGCCGCCGCCGTCCATAAGCGCTCGAACGCCCAGGCACGAGCACCGCCTCAATTTTCCTGACGACCCCTCGTGATCGCCGCGGCCTGTCCGCCGGCGTTTGATTCAGTCGAATTGCCGGGTGAGAAAGCCGGCGTCAGGAATGCCCCATGTTAAGTTGTCACGCCGGCCGCGGCGTGAGCATCGTTGCCGTTCAGGCCGCCTTGCTTGCGTTGTCGAACGGAGCCTTTGCCCAGAGCAGCAGTGCGGTGCTGCCGCCGGTAACCGTCGATGCCCCAGCGACAGTGAAGCCCAAACCGCGCAAGCCGGCGGTGCATACGGCTGCGGCGAGAGGACAGCCTGCAAAGCCGGTGAATGCGGCTGAGCGAGTTGCTCCGGCCGCGCCCAGCGAGCAGGGGGCGGGCAGAGTTAGGCCGTCGCTCGACGCGCCGGCTGCAGTGGCGCGCTATCAGTTGCCGCAACGCTCCTTCAGCATCACGGCGAAGGAGGTTGAGGAAACGATCAACCTCAAGGACCCCGAGGACGCCGTCAAATACATGCCAAGCCTGTTCGTGCGGAAGCGCAACGACGGCGACAACCAGGCGGTGTTGGCGACGCGAAGCTGGGGCGTAAATTCCAGCGCCCGCACGTTGATCTATTACGACGACCTGCTGGTCTCGGCCCTGATCGGCAATAACAACACCAATTCGTCGCCGCGCTGGAACCTGATCTCGCCGGGGGCGATCGGACGGGTCGACTACCTGAACGGTCCGTTCGCGGCCGCCTATCCCGGCAACTCGATCGGCGGCGTGCTTCTGATCACGTCCAACATGCCGGACAAGCCGTTCGCGACTGCCACGGAAACCGTCTCGGTGATGCCGTGGAGTCAATACGGCACCAAGGACACCTACGTGACCAGCCAGACCAGCGCTGCGGCGGGTAATCGCGACGGCAAGCTATCCTGGCTCGTCAGCGCCAACTATCTTGACAGCTTTCAGCAGCCGCTGACCTACACGACGAGCAGCACCATTCCTGCGGGCACCACAGGCGCTTTTCCGGCCAAGAACAAGGTCGGACAGGAGGCCGACGTCGTCGGCGCCGGCATCCTTGCACATTCGCAGCAGACGTCCGCCAATCTGCGGCTCGCTTACGATCTGTCGCCGCTCGTCCAGGCGACCTATTCGCTCGGCATCTGGAACAATCACCAGGTGTCCGCCCCGCAGACCTATTTGCGGTCGACGGCGACGGGATTACCGACCTTCAACAACATCGCCACGTTTGCGAACGCCAAATACATCTGGGACGAGACCCATATGAGCAACGCGGTCGCCATCAAGAGCGACACCAGGGGCGTTTTCGATTTCGACCTGTCCGCCTCGAGCTACAACTATCTCGAGGATACTCAGCTCAATCCCTACACCGTGACGTCGACCGGCGTCGGCTTCTCGCAGAATGGCAGGATCCAGCGCTTGGACGGGGCCAACTGGCAGAACGCCGACGCCAAGGGCATTTGGCGTCCGCTGGGCTATGGCGGTGCGCACGAGGTCAGCTTCGGCATCCACGGCGATCGGTACCGCCTGGAAAATCCAACCTATGGGTCGGCCGTTTGGTATCAGGCCTCGACCGCTACGGGACAGCTTTACGCAAACAGTCAAGGCGAAACCCGCACCGGCGCGCTGTGGCTTCAGGACGCCTGGAAAATCCAGCCCAATCTGAAACTGACCCTGGGCGGAAGGCTGGAGAGCTGGCAAGCCCTTGACGGCCAGAACGTCGTGACTTTGGCGAACGGGGCGGGCGCCATCACCTCGTCGTTCACCACGAACCAGCCGGGTCTTGCCTCGACGAATTTCTCGCCAAAGGTGTCACTGTCCTACGATCCGAACAAGGACTGGAACATCACCGCCAATTTCGGCGAGGCCTATCGCTATCCGACCGTTCTCGAACTCTATCAGAACGTGACCGTCGGCAACACGATCACGGTGGCCAACCCCTTCCTGAAGCCGGAGCAGGACTTCACCGGCGAGCTCAACATCGAGCGTCACTGGAATGATGGCCGTATTCGCTTGACGCTGTTCAGGGAGCGGACCAACGACGCGATCATCGCGCAGACCAACATGATCAACGCCACCCAGAGCGCGACCACGTTCAGTAACGTCGAAGCGATCAGGATGCAGGGTGTCGAATTGTCCGCGGACAAGGACAACGTCCTCATCGACCGTTTGCAGGTCTTCGGCAGCGTCACTTACGTCGATTCCCGAATCTTGGCCGATGCGGGCTGGGCGGGCAAGGACCCGTTGACGGGATCGCCGACCACAGTGGTCGGCAAGCGGGTACCCTACGTACCGGATTGGCGTGCCAAGTTCGGCGTGACCTACCGGCCCAACGACAACTGGGCCTATACGGTCGCTGCGCGTTACAGTGGCAAACAGTATTCGACGCTCGACAACACCGACAGCGTCTCGCACGTCTATGGCGCCTTCGATAGCTTTTTCGTTGTGGACTTGAAGATCCACTACAACGCGACAAAGAATTTTGCGTTCAACTTCGGCATCGATAATCTCTTCAACGAGCAGTATTTCCTGTTCCATCCGTTTCCGGGGCGAACTTTCGTTCTCGCCGGCAAGTACACGTTCTGACGGGTGGGGCGATTTTTACGACAACAAGAAAGGCAGACGACATGAACAAGCTCTCACGTATCCTCGCGCTCGCAGCGCTCTCGACCGCAATGTTCGCCGCGCCAGCATCGGCCGACGAAGTCAAGGCCGGCGATCTCGTTATCTCGCAGGCGTGGAGCCGGGCGACGCCGGGTGGTGCCAAGGTCGCCGGCGGCTATCTCACCATCGAGAACAAGGGGACGACAGCCGACAGGCTGGTCAGCGTTTCCGCCGACATCGCGAAGAAGGCCGAGGTCCATGAGATGGCGACGGAAAATGGCGTGATGAAGATGCGTCCGCTCGACAAGGGCCTCGTGATCGATCCGGGCAAGACGGTGAAGCTTGCCCCCGGCGGCTACCATTTGATGCTCCAGGAGCTGACCGGCCCATTCAAGCAGGGCGACAAGGTGCCGGTGACGCTCCAGTTCGAGAAGGCCGGCAAGGTAGCCGTATCCCTCGACGTCCAGGGCGTCGGTGCGCAGGCACCGGGCGACGGCGGACACATGATGAAGAAAATGCCGGACCATTCGGGAATGAAGCCGTGATGAAACAGATCAAGTCTCCCATGACTTCGCGTCGAAATCTCACGTGCCTTGCGCTCGCATTGGCTGCGTTGCTGTCGGCTGCCGCGCCACTCGCGGCGGCGACCGACGACGACAGCTTCTTCACGCATCTGCACACCGAGAAGGCGATGGCCAATGTCACGGTCTCGCCCGGCCGCGCCGGCCCGGTCGAGATCGCCATCCAGCTCGAAACGACCGACGAGACGCCGCTTTCGGCCAAAGCCGTATCGGTGACGCTCGTGGACACGCAGACTGGCAAGAAGCTGGCGCCGGTCGAGGCTTTGCGCGACGGCGAAGACGGCTGGCACGTGAAGGTCGCGCAGTTGACGCCCGGACGCTGGATTCTGGGCCTCGGAATTTCGCTCTCCGAGGCCGATCACGTCAGCGTGGAATCGCCAATCCTGATCAAATGACCATGTCGAAGAGGCTGAACATGTCGAAGCGATCCTGCCTGATCCTGGTTGCTGCGCTCGCCGCTTCGCCAGCGGCGGCGCACATCACGCTCGAGACCAAACAGGCCGCGGTCGGTGCATCCTACAAAGCCGTCTTCACCGTGCCGCACGGCTGCGCGGGTTCGCCTACGGTGAAGATCCGCGTGCAGATCCCCGAGGGCGTGATCGCGGTGAAGCCGATGCCGAAGGCGGGCTGGAGCGTCGATGTCGTCGAGGGCAAATATGCCGGCGAATACGACTATCACGGCAACAAGCTCTCCTCCGGCGTCAGGGAGGTGATGTGGTCCGGCGGCAAGCTGTTGGACAAGAACTACGACGAATTCGTCATGCACACGGTCTTGACCGACACGCTCAAGCCGAACACCACCCTGTATTTCCCTGTCGTCCAGGAATGCGAGACCGGCGTCAGCCGCTGGATCGAAATCCCGGCGGAAGGAGCAGGGCATTCGCAGGAGAGCAAGTCGCCGGCGCCCGGCGTGAAGCTCCTGCCAAAGCCCTGATGCGCCTGCTCGCCGCGCTCGCGACGCTGCTTTTGGCTGTCGGCTTCGCGACCGAAGCGTCGGCGCATGCGGCGCTCGTCTCGGTCGAGCCGGCGAGCGGCAGCATGCTCGCGAGCGTGCCGAAGGCTGTGGAACTGCGCTTCAACGAGGCGGTGACGCCTGGCGCGATCCAGCTGATCGACGGCACGGGCAGGGCGCGGGATGACACGCGCGTCAGCGCATCGGGAGAGACTATCTCGGTTGCGATGCCGCCGGACCTGCCGCAGGGCACCGCTGTCGTGAGCTATCGCGTGATCTCGCAGGACGGCCACCCCGTAGCGGGATCGGTGATCTTCTCGATCGGCATGCCGACCGGGACCCAACCTCCCGCAAAGGCCGACAGCGGGGTGGACGCGCTGATCTGGCTTGCGCGGGTCGGTCTCTATCTCGGCTTGTTCGTCGGCGTCGGCGGCGTGTTCTTTGCGCGTTGGGTTGCGGGAGCGATGATCGGCATGACCGTTCCGCGTGCAGCGCTCGTGATCGGCCTTCTGAGCGCGGTGGCGTCCCTTGGTGCGTTGGGCCTTGATCTTCTCGGCCTACCGCCGGCGGCTCTCGCGACGGCTGCTCCCTGGAATATTGCGTTCGCGACCAGCGCCGGCCCCGCGCTGCTGGTCGCCGTCGCTGCGATGCTGTTTGCGTCGATGGCGCTGCGCAGCGCATGGTACGCGCCCGCTCTTGCAATCATCGCATTCGTCGGAGTCGGTCTGTCGCTCGCCATGACCGGGCACGCCGCAACGGCGCCGCCGGAGATCTTGACGCGGTCGGCGATCTTTCTTCATGGCATCGGCGTCGCACTCTGGATCGGCGCCTTGGCGCCGCTCGTAACGTTGCTGTCGCAGCCGGCTGCGACGTGGCCCGTCCTGAACCGCTTCTCCCGGATCGCCATGCCGACGGTCGCGATGCTGGCAGTAACCGGCTTCGCGCTCGCGATAGTCCAGCTCGAAAGACCGTCCGCGCTGGTTGAGACCCGCTATGGCCTGCTCCTCTCGACCAAGCTTGCATTGGTGACCGTGCTGCTGGCGCTTGCTGCGCTCAACCGGTTTCGGCTGACGTCCGCCTTGGCGCGGGACGAGAAAGCCGCGCCTGCGCTCCGGCGATCGATCGTGTTCGAGTGCGTTATCGCACTGGCCATCTTCGCCGTCGTGGCCGGCTGGCGCTTCACGCCGCCGCCGCGGGCCATCGTTCCGGAGACGCCGCTGGCGATCCATATGCACACCGACAAGGCGATGTTCCAGGTGCTGGTCTCCCCGGGCAAGGCCGGGGTCGACGATTTCATGCTCCAGCTCATGACCGGCGAGGCAACGCCGCTGGCTGCCAAGGAGGCGACGCTGACCCTGAGCCTGCCCGAGCGCGGCATCGAGCCGATGGAACGCGAAGCGAATCTCGGTCCGGACGGCAACTGGCATGTGCGCAAGGTCGAGCTGCCTTTCGCCGGCCGCTGGCACATGCGGATCGATGCGCTGGTAAGCGATTTCCAGAAGATCACGCTTGAGGACGATCTCGACATTGCGCCGCCTTAGGGCCTGCCGACGCACCTGAAGCTGAACCTGAAGTCGACGGAAAAATGACAGGAATTCCGCCGCGTTACCGGCTATTCCTTATTGCCAGTCTTGTGTTTTCGCTCCCAATCCGGTTTCACTGCAACCCGTCACTGATTCCCAGAGTATTGTCATGCGGTTGTCGCGGTTCTTTCTACCCATCCTGAAGGAAAATCCGAAAGAGGCGGAGATCGTCTCGCATCGGCTGATGCTGCGGGCCGGCATGATCCGGCAGGAGGCGGCCGGCATCTATGCCTGGCTGCCGCTCGGCTTCCGCGTGCTGAAGAAGATCGAGCAGATCGTGCGCGAGGAGCAGGATCGCTCCGGCGCGCTGGAACTGTTGATGCCGACGCTGCAGCTCGCGGACCTCTGGCGCGAGAGCGGCCGCTACGAGGCTTATGGCCCGGAGATGCTGCGCATCGCCGACCGCCACAAGCGCGAGCTCCTGTATGGGCCGACCAACGAGGAAATGATCACCGAGATCTTCCGCGCCTACGTGAAGTCGTACAAGAACCTGCCGCTCAATCTCTATCATATTCAATGGAAATTCCGCGACGAGCAACGTCCGCGCTTCGGCGTGATGCGCGGTCGCGAGTTCCTGATGAAGGACGCCTATTCGTTCGACCTCAACGAGGCCGCCGCGCGCGTCGCCTACAACAAGATGTTCGTGGCCTATCTGCGCACCTTCGCCCGGATGGGGCTGAAGGCAATCCCGATGCGCGCCGAGACCGGGCCGATCGGCGGCGATCTTAGCCACGAATTCATCGTGCTGGCCGAGACCGGAGAATCTGGCGTCTTCATCAATCGCGACGTGCTGGATCTGCCGGTGCCCGGCGAAGACGTCGACTACAGCGCCGACCTGACGCCGATCATCAAGCAATGGACCTCGGTCTATGCGGCGACGGAAGACGTTCACGACGCCGCGCGCTTCGAGCAGGAAGTGCCCTCGGACAAACGAGTGAACACCCGCGGCATCGAGGTTGGCCAGATCTTTTATTTCGGCACCAAATATTCAGACGCGATGAAGGCGCTGGTGGCCGGCCCCGACGGCGTCGACGTGCCGATCCATGGCGGCTCTTATGGCGTCGGCGTCTCCCGACTGCTCGGCGCCATCATCGAAGCCTGCCATGACGATGCCGGCATCAAATGGCCGGAGGCGGTGGCCCCGTTCCGCGCCGTGGTGCTGAACCTCAAGCAGGGCGATGCCGCGGTCGATGCGGCCTGCGAAAAGCTCTATGCCGAGCTTCAGGCCAAGGGCGTCGATGTTCTCTACGACGACACCGACCAGCGCGCCGGCGCCAAATTCGCCGCCGCCGACCTGATCGGCATCCCCTGGCAGATCATGATCGGGCCGAAGGGGCTCGCCGACGGCAAGGTCGAGCTCAAGCGCCGCAGCGACGGCTCGCGCGAGAATCTTTCCCCCGCCGACGCGGTCGCCCGGCTGGTCCACTGAATATTGTTCATCGCCTGAAATCGCGGCCGCCAATCCGGCCACAATTGACCCCGAATCATGGGATTATCGAGCGATGGATGAGGCCATGACCGAACCTGTACAAACCGCGCCTTTTGCGCCATTCGAGTGGATGCTGTCGGCGCGCTATTTGCGGGCGCGCCGCAAGGAGGGATTCATCTCGGTCATCGCCGGGTTCTCCTTTCTCGGCATCATGCTGGGCGTGGCGACGCTGATCATCGTCATGGCCGTGATGAACGGCTTCCGCAAGGAACTGCTCGACAAGATCCTGGGCCTCAACGGCCATATCCTGGTCCAGCCGCTGGAATCGCCGCTGACCGACTGGAAGGACGTCGCCGACCGCATCAGCCAGGTCCAAGGCATCCGGCTCGCAGCGCCGGTGGTCGATGGCCAGGCTCTGGCGTCCTCGCCGTGGAACGCCTCGGGCGTCCTGGTGCGCGGCATCCGCGCCGACGACCTCAACAACCTCACTTCGATCGCCAAGAACATCAAGCAAGGCTCGCTCGAGGGCTTTGACGAGGGGCAGGGCGTGGCGATCGGCCGGCGCCTTGCCGACCAGTTGTCGCTGCATGCAGGCGACAGCATCACGCTGGTGGCGCCGAAGGGCGCGGTCACGCCGATGGGCACGACGCCGCGCATCAAGCCCTACAAGATCGTCGCCGTCTTCGAGATCGGCATGTCCGAATACGATCTCGGCTTCGTGTTCATGCCGCTTGCGGAGGCGCAGGCCTATTTCAACCGCAGCAACGATGTCACCTCGATCGAGGTGTTCACCACCAATCCCGACAAGATCGACACCTTCCGCAAGGCGGTGACGGAGGCCGCGGGCCGGCCGGTGTTCCTAGTCGACTGGCGGCAGCGCAACTCGACCTTCTTCAACGCGCTCCAGGTCGAGCGCAACGTGATGTTCCTGATCCTGACTATGATCGTGCTGGTCGCCGCGCTCAACATCGTCTCCGGCCTGATCATGCTGGTGAAGGACAAGGGCAGCGACATCGCGATCCTGCGCACGATGGGCGCCTCGCAAGGCTCGATCATGCGCATCTTCCTGATCACGGGCGCCTCGATTGGCGTGGTCGGCACGTTGGTCGGCTTTTTCGTCGGTCTGGTGATCTGCCTCAATATCGAATCGATCCGGCAATTCCTGTCCTGGCTGACCAGCACCGAGCTGTTCTCGCCAGAGCTCTATTTCCTGTCAAAACTGCCCGCCGAGATCGACGTCGGCGAGACCACGGCGGTGGTCATCATGGCGTTGACGCTGTCGTTCCTGGCAACGCTGTATCCGTCGTGGCGCGCCGCGCGCCTCGATCCGGTCGAAGCGCTCCGGTACGAGTGAGGGGCCGATGGAGCAGCAGCAGGGGGCTGACGATGTACCGGTCATTTATCTCCACGAGATAAGGCGGCAGTACTTGCAGGGCGAGGTGCCGCTGACGATCCTCGACAACGCCAAGCTGGCGCTGTGGGCGGGGCAGTCGGTCGCCTTGGTGGCGCCGTCGGGTTCCGGCAAGTCGACGCTGCTGCATATCGCGGGCCTGCTGGAAGCGCCTGATGCCGGCGAGGTCTACGTCAATGGCGCGCCGACGTCGCAACTGCCGGACATCGAGCGCACCCAGCTCCGCCGCACCGATATCGGCTTCGTCTACCAGTCGCACCGGCTGCTGCCGGAGTTCTCGGCGCTGGAGAACGTCATGCTGCCGCAGATGATCCGCGGCCTGAAGAAGTCCGAGAGCGTCAAGCGCGCCAAGGAGATCCTTGGCTATCTCGGCCTCGGTGACCGCATCACGCACCGCCCCGCAGAGCTGTCGGGCGGCGAGCAGCAGCGCGTGGCGATCGCGCGCGCGGTTGCGAATGCGCCGCGCGTGCTGTTTGCGGACGAGCCGACCGGCAACCTCGATCCGCACACGGCAGACCATGTGTTCCAGGCCCTGATGCAGCTCGTCAAGGCGACCAAGGTTTCGATGCTGATCGCGACCCACAACATGGAGCTCGCAGGTCGCATGGACCGGCGCGTGTCGCTTTCGAACGGCCAGGTCGTCGAGCTCGAATAATCGAAGCAATCTTGGTTGAGCCGGTGCCTGGGCTTCACCTCTCCCCGGC
>JAEWFG010000071.1 GCA_023388935.1 Pseudomonadota bacterium
CCAGCATCCTCCACCACCTGCTTGGTTACGAAGCAGGCAGCGCAACAGACCAACCTATAGGGGGTCAATTTTGGACGCCGATCCCCCGGCTTAGGGGGTCAATTTTGCATGCCGAATAACAGCCATGTCACGCCTCCTGGATTTCTGAATCGCCCGGCGGGATGCCGGCGAATGCGACAGCCGCGCGGTCGTAGGGGCGGCAGAAGAAGACGCGCATATCGCGCAGCTCCGTAACGCGGATGACATGGAAGCTCTCGAGGCCGGCCTCGATGCGGACGGGCTCGCCCTTTGCATCGGGAGGGCAGCGCGTCATCCAAACGCCTTCATGACGGTACAGGCAGCCTTCTTCACCGCATTGCTCGCAAGTGCATGCCGACCGCGCCTCGGCCAAGGCTATCGCTTGCTCAATCCTGGCATAGCTCTCATCCCAAAGGGTGCCGGCCCAGGAGAGGCGCAGAGTTCCGAATTTCTGCCCGAGGCAGACGAACGCAAAGCGATCGCCGTCGGCAAGCGCGTGTTCGATCCAGTCGCAAAGCCGCTCCAGGATGTCGCGCCAGCCGATCCCGCAAAGTGGATAACCCGGCGTGTGCGCGGGGTCGTCGTACATGACGTCAAACAGGCGAGGGTGCCCGTGCATGAAGTCGATCTGCCAGTTCTGGATACTGCTCGCCCTGTCATGCCTCCCCGTCTCCGGCATTGCCTGACGGGGCGTCGAAGAAGCGGTCTACTTCGCGGTCGTAGCGGCGCGCGCCAATCCGATAGCCATCCCACGTTGGGAGACGGACGAGGCGGATGTTCTCCTGGTAGGCACGGCTGGCACCGGCGCGCCCTGCGCGTGAGCCGCACAACGGTCATGTAGACGCCGTCATTGCCGTAGAGCCCGTCTCTGCGCCGCAACGCTCGCACGTGCAGGCGCTGCGTGCCTCGGCGAGCGCGATGGCCTCATGCTCCAGTGAGACGTCGCCACGCCAATAGACCCTGAGTAGGGCTGAACGTCTCATCCTCGCGCCGCGAGGCTTCAGGCCTCACGCAAAAGACGCTCGAGCAGATCGCACCAGCTTCCCTCGCACCAGGATATCTAAATGCTGATACGGATGCGACGTTTGCGAATAAAAGAGGTTGGCCTCGATCAGTTCGATCCGTTGATTTCGGGAGAAGTCCGACACAACACTTAATGCCAAGATTGAGAATTAGAACAAAGCATGAACAAAAGCCGATGTCAATAGCAACAACAAAATCTACCTGCGGGTAAAACCAAGGTGAAGAAGGGCATCTACTCCGAGCCGATCCGTGGACGGGCACCCTGCCGAAATGGCATCGCGTCAAACTCGATCAGGACATCGCGCGCCGCCACGGTCTTCCCGTCGATGGAATGCCGTTCGTTGAGGACTTGACGAGCCTGATCTGATGCCTTGGAAGAAGCCGCTGTTGGCCTGACCTGATGATTGCGAAGCGCCTCGCGACCGGGGTGATCGCGTACTATTGGGCGCCTCCGACGAGGGCAAAAAAAGCCGGGGTAGACGCGCCTCACATCGTCCGCGTCTTTCACCACCACAAGACAGGCGTACCGATCGAAATGCCGCTGCTCGAGTTCTGTTGTCGTTCTGCGAGCGCACCGGCTCCGGTAGCCAACGCCTGCAGTAAAACCACGATTGCGGTCGCCATGGCGGCGAGTTTGTTTAGGTGTGCGCCCTCTGACATGGTCCCCACAAGATCGATCTGCTTAACCACCTTTTTTGACCGGGGATGCCCCATGCCGAGCAAATACCCCCCGTCGCTTTCGGATCGCCCTCGCATATTATTACCGTGGATGCCCTGTACCAGAGAAAGGCCGATAAGATTCCCACCGGCACTGAAAGCCACGTGAGAACCGTTTGCGCTATCTCCATCGTATGAAACCTCATTTTCCAGGAAATTTGTAAAGCCAGAAATCTAGCGTGTTGCGGGGGACCGTTGGTTCTTATGTCAGCGTAGCCTCTTCGCCAATCAGCCGCACATAGGTGCCGGATTCGTGCAGCTCGAGCCAGCCGCGCTCGTCGAGCCCGGCGCCGAACTCTGGCTTTCAGTTTGGACAGAAACGGATAATTGTGAATGCTGATCGAAAATTGACCACAATCGGCGTCGTCGGGACTCCTTCAGGCCATTGATTTCATTGAATTGGGATGATGGGACCCCCGCGGCGATTATGGTTGTGACCCCACGCCGAAACACACCTCGATGTTGACATACGGTTGAGCTGCCAAAAGCCCGAGGTCAGGGCATGCCGTCCGGTCGAACATCCAGGCCGGCACTTCAAGCCCCCGGTCCGCTTGCGACTCTTCCGGCGTGCAGCGGAAGACGACAAAACCATCCTTGTCGACGGCACCACGAATGCAAACTCGGCGACCAAACCAAGGATGATGCCGATAGAGAACCTTGCGAAGAACGGTCCTGTGGGCGATCTCAAACCTCGTTGTACAATGACATCAGAACGCACCAGTCATTGGGCAAAGATGCTCCAGTCTCTCGCCCGGTTCAGCGGACCGGGAACATCAAATCGCTTCCGATTCTGGGCGGGCTCCATCACCACTACATCCGCGTTTGAGTTTTCGGCACACACAGGCGATGCGGCGCCATTCAGCGCGTGCGGCTTCGCTCAGCCATGACGGCGCCTTGGGTGCGTCGGTGATCGGGTTGGAATCGGGATCTAGAACAGGTTTCCGGCCTCTCAATTTTGCCTCCGAAGTTGTCCGGACTAGCAGAAGGACTGGCCAAAAGTGATAGGTTTCAGCCGGGTTGAGGAGATTCGATGGCTAAGAAACGTATTTCGAATAGTGATTTGAGCTGGATGATTCTTGAGGAATTGCGGGAGGCTGGCGTCAGCCCGGTCGGTCTCGCGATCGTCTCTGGTCACAACAAAGATGACTGGCGCGTAGTCGTCGACGCAAGGAGCCGAAGCTACTTGGGGAAGGACGGCGAGCGGCAACTTGCGGCGATAGAGGAGAAGCTGAGGCGCGTTTATGCCTTGGCCGACTAGCATCAATTGGCCCTCGCAAACTCGCCGCCGGCGCCATGTAACCGATTGCAACGCCCGATCCACCGACCAAAGCAATTTCTTTTAGTTCTACGGTAGAGTCCTTGAGGATCGATTTTCGATCAATCAGAAGTGCTGTTGGTCCCGCGCTCAAAGAGTTGGACGACCGGCTGGCTGCATTGGGCGCTGCGAATCCGTTTGAGGTCTCAGTCGCGGGAATTTCAGAACAGCACGGGGCATCCGGGTTGCGGATTGGCGGGTGATTGACGTGCCGCGTGGGTTCAATCCGTGCCCCTGCAACACCGAAGCGCAGGAAGCGGAAATCAGGGTCGCAATAGAGAAGGCGCCGGCAAGCCTGGAAGCACACGCAATTGCGGCGCTGAAAACTCAGCGTGACATCGCCAGCCGAGACCACGCCGAGGGCCGGACGCCATGCTGGGTGGGTGGCTTCGCGCAATTGACGACAATCGCTGCTGGCGGCATTTCCACGCGCATCATTCACCGTTGGCATGAAGATGTTGTTGGGCAGAAGTTGGCCGCGTGAGGCATCGCTCCGGCCTCAATCAAAGGGCCGCAGCGGCGGATCCTAGTGCATCAACTTCGTCCGCGCCTTCATCAAGGCGCTGGAGGGAGCGGTGCTAGCGAGGGCACGTCGCTGCGCCTCGGCCACTTGCCCTCTAAGATATTCCAGTTTGGACAATAGGGAAGCGAGTTCGGTCATTCGACGAACAAGAACAATCACGCGATCACTGTGCATTGAAGCCCCTTGGAACGCTGTTTTAAAAATCGTCTTAACCCAATTCCGCGCAGGTCAATGTGTGTGACGAGGCCGCGATTGCCCCGCGGGCCTCGTCGCAAGACCGATAGTTTGCACCCGATCGCGTCAGAATCAAAATATGGCGGGTCGCTTCTAACCGGGTGCGATCCAATCGGCCGTACTACCGCTGATGGCCTAAGCCAAACCCCAATACGAGCGCCTTCTGACGTAGCGCTCCAATTGTTCGCTTGGTTTCTTTCGCGATCTTCGCGACCGGCGTACGCGCCTTGGAGTGAGCTTTCAGACTCTTGATATCGTCCTTCGTCCACTCGCGGCGAATTACTTTTTTCTTCTTGATCAAAACAGCACCCTTAAATGTTGAGGGCTCTGTTTAGCACACGGGGCGATGCACGCAACAATCGCTCTGCGCACTTACGGAGATTTAATGCCTACTGGCTGACAACGAACAACTAATTCTATCTATCTCGGCTGACAAGCGAGCCATGCAACGCCACCTTGATAAGCTGGTAGGACAGATCGGTGAGGCCGTGCGGAGAGGTGCGGGTGGAGGAGGGCTGAGGGGCACGTATAGAGGTCCGCACTAAAGAACAGGTTGTGTGGAAGCCGGCTTGATGATCCAAAGATCGAATTTGGGGGGCTGATGACTGTCGAAGGTCGCATTTCAGTTACGGTACGAGGACCCGCGCTTTCCGAGCATGGGATGGATGTTGCGGACTTGGCGCCAGCCCCTTTTGGCGCTGGGCGAACTAGTTAAACGAGCTAATTTCGCCGTCAATGGCGATGCCTCAAAAGTAAATCTCATTGTTCAGTCGGATTTCGAGCACAAGTGTTTCCAGGTTAATCTGGAGCTGGTGCAATCAGTCTTGAGCGTCATCGGCTCGTTCTTGACGGATGAGCACGCCCTTAAGAACGCTAAGACCATCGCTGGCTGGCTTGGCTTGATAGGGGGCCCAACAACTGTCATTGGCCTGTTCGCGTATCTTGTTCGGCGTATGGGAAAAGAAGTTGAGAGCGTAACTCCCGTGCCTGCCGATCAGACCACCATCTCGACCGCGGATTCGCGTGGGACAGTTGTTGTCAAGTTTAAGGGAGATGGTGACGGCAATACCGTCATCGTGAGCCAGAACGTGTATTTGCTTGGAGAGGATCCGTTAATTAGAGATTACGCAGCAAGAGTAGTCTCACCCTTGAAGCGTCAGGGCATTGATACTCTGCAGTTCAATCTGTTTGCGCGCTTCGAAAGGAAGCGGATCGTCAGCGCTCTTGTGACTGCAGCTTCATTAGCAAAAATTGCTGTCCCAAAACCGGGCAAGGAGTGGACCAACCCGGAATTGAGGTCGGCGGTTAAGAGCCTGAGAGAGAAATACGACCTTAATAGTGGAGATAGCGAGGGCCTTGCAGATGAAATCGACTTCGATCTTTTGGACAAATTGAGTGACGTGGCTCTAGGGCTGACTCCCACGGTGCAGCAAGTGACGTTGGCGACGCCCAAGGTCTACGAAACTTACGTAGGGGACTATGATCCCAAGGTGCACGCCATTGCTCGTGTTGAAGCGGCGCTGAGCGCACTGTGCGTGCCGGCGGCAGACTTCAGTTCGCCCCGAAAGGTGAAGGCCTTGATCAAGGCTTACGAGACCGGCGTTTACTCTAGAAGCGATGCGGCTAGGGTCGACGGAGTTCTCGACAAGGACGAGCTGAATTCACTAGCAGCAATGGGGCCGTGTCCGGAAGAGTTTCGCAACGCTTATGAAAGAACGGTCTTGCCGACGGGCCTCGCAACACCAGAGTTCGTGGAACTGCTCAACAGCGTGTCTGCTGGGGGCGTCGTCGTTGTAGCTGCGCAGCTCAGCGGTTTGCGCGACAAAATTCGCGCGGTCAGAAGCGCATTGGGAATGGAAGACATGTTAATTCCCGATCAGATTACCCGAGACTTGAGTTACCGGTTATCCGAACGGCGATGAGTTCGTCGGTACGCGGGCAGTGCTCGTGAGGCTGCCGCGGACGCCTATCCACTGACGCCCGAAGAGGCGTTCCTTGCTTCTGATTTCGACAGCTTCATTCCGCACGAGCTCGTCCTGGCCAGAGTATTTCGACCAACCGCGAGATCGAACAGCGAACTTCTTGGCCCACGTCTTGACGCCCAAGCCCGTCATGGCCGAGCTGACGACGCAGGAAGCAGCCGAATTCAGCTTTGATGCGCCTCCTGCCGAATGCCTCGCCCGGTGACGTGCTCCTGGTCGAGCAGGTCGACCGCATAAGCCGCCTGACCGACGCCGAGCGGCTCGTTGGCCCAGCTTCCCAGTGGAAATATACTTCGCGGTCTTCTGTGAAAATTTTGAAGGGCAGGTGGTTCTGACGGCCGATCCGGTACTCGGGATCCCGGGAGGAGCAGGAATTAGACTGGTTCGGTTGGGCGGCGGAGGAGGCATGTTGGTGGAGGCGGCAAACGCGACGAATTCTCTCGCTGCGTCTATAAGGTCGACCTCGCTCGGCTCGTTCAGCGAGTTCATCCAGTCGACGTAGCGGTCGGTAATGGCTTTGCTGGACGGATTGGCGGGCCGCCAAGTAGCCTCGAAAAACTTCGCGAGTTCGTCCTGGAGACAGTCCTCGAGTACCGCCGCGACCTGCCCCGCGACAATCAGACACACGCGACGTGTCCATCCGCCATGCGTCATTAGACCGACCTGCACACCTTGGAAAACTTCGGGGAACGCGGCAAATGCCTTTGCTGCAACGGTTTCAAGCGGAAGATGCGTTTGTACTCCACACATCTCTCCTTGGTTCGCGCTGGGCATTGCGACGCCCAAAGGTCGTGGTCGTCAGAGGTCTTGAACCTTGCTGTCGGTCCGCGGTGAAATCGGGTCTTCCCGGCTTTGAGACTGTCTCGGTAAGCGCAACTATCCGTACTTCCCCGTAGCCGATTGAACTTGCGAGACCGTTCAGCCCATGCGACGATTCCACAGTTTCGGAGGCGCGAATCGCTTTGAGTTTCGTCCTCAGAAATCGATTAATCAACGCGGATCGGCGCCCACTTTCGGCAACATCTTCCAGTCTCGCATTTTGGGCTGTCTGATCGGGAAGCCATGGCGCTTCCCCGAGATTTTCCTGCGGGAAGGGTTCGAAGTGCGGGGCCGGCCCGATGCTGGGGCCGGTATGGAAACGTCAGACTCACTCGACGCGTTGGAGCCGCGCGCGCCTATCGACATCGATGATAGCCGCCTTGACGGCGGGGGCGTCTGAAGTGCCAAGCTATCTCGAATTCTTTGCCGGCGGGGGGATGGTGCGCGCGGGCCTTGGGGGGCGGTGGAAGTGCCAGTTCGCAAACGACTTCGACCCACTGAAGGTCAAGGTCTACGCAGATAATTGGGGCGAAGCGGAACTCCTCGAGGACGACATCCACAACGTCGCCCCCGAAGACGTCGGGCGTCGCGCCGATCTCGCTTGGGCATCGTTTCCTTGCCAGGACCTGTCGACAGCTGGGAACGGCCTGGGCATCGGCCAGGCGGCCGGCGCTAACCGCACCCGGTCTGGAACTTTCTGGGCGTTCATCGACCTCATGAAGCGTCTCAAAGCAAACGGGCGGTTGCCTCGCATCGTGGTCCTAGAGAACGTCGTCGGCCTCCTTACGATCAACGGCGGCGAGGAGTTCAAAACGGTCATCTTGTCGCTCGACAAGCTCGGCATGCGGGCCGGCGCGGTCGTCGTCGATGCTAGGCATTTCGTTCCGCAGTCCCGCGAGCGCGTCTTCATCGTCGCCATCGCGAAGACGACGGCGGTGGCTGGCGAACTCGTTCGCGAACAACCGCATCCGATTTGGCATCCAGCCACGCTGGTGAAGGCCGTCGGCAAGCTGTCGCCGCAATGCCGCGAGCAGTGGATCTGGTTCAATCTCGGTGCCGCGCCCGAGCTCAAAAAGACGCTCAACAATATCGTCAAGAGCAAACCGATCGGCGTCGAGTGGCATACGCCCGCAGAGACCAAGCGTCTGGTCAGCATGATGTCCGATGCGCACAAGCAAAAGCTTGCAGAGGCCAAAAGGTCCGGCAAGCGGATGGTCGGCACGCTCTCGCTGCGCATGCGACCTTCGCACGGAAGGACCGTGCAGCGCACCGAGATCTGCTTCCGCGGTTTGGCTGGTTGCCTCCGCACGCCGAGGGGCGGAGGCTCTCGGCCGCGCATCATCGAAGTTAAAGGCGGCAGTGTCCGGACGCGACTTCTCGCCGCGTCGGAAGCGGCGGCCCTCATGGGACTAAAAGCGAACTATCAGTTGCCGGACGTTTATGAGTACGCGTTCCGCGTCGTCGGAGATGGCGTCGCGGTGCCGGTTGTGTCCTTCATCAGGGGTAAGTTGCTGACGCCGCTGCTGCGCTCGATCAAGAAACCACGTGGGGTCGATAAGTCGAGAGCGAGGCGCGCGGGGCGCGGACCCGCAGAGAAGGATACGCGAGGCCAGCTCGAGCTGCGGGTGTGAAATGCGCGCGGCTTCGCTCACCAGCTTGGCCGATTGGGAAGGGGCGCTGACGCGTCGCTTCCTGACCGCGGCAGGCGAGGGCGTAGGTCCGATCAGATCGTTCGACATCAGTCCCGAGACGCTCGCGATGGCGGCGGGGTGGGACGCTTCCGCAGGCGCTCAAGCGGTGTCGTCGTTCAAGAAGGCCCTCCTCGGCGACTGGAGCCTCTATGCCGCCTTGGAGGACGGAAGTTTTGACCGACGACTCGCACCCGATTGTCCCGGTTGCTTCGCCTACCTCGCGTTGACGATCTTCGTCGACAGCCAGCGCGACGGCGACGGTGCGGCGGAGTTCCGGCCGAAGCTCGCCGCCTTCCTCGGAGTTGACAGATCGTTCTCGAAGCTGACCGGCGTCGCCACCATGTGGCGGTCGCTGCGGGACTGGCTCGCTCGGCAGGTGAGGGCGGGAAAGCCATTTCGGAAGCTCGTTCTGCCCGCGGAGGACGGCTGGGTTCAGATCGGCTACACGCTCCGCCTATCCTTTCCCTCGCGCCGCGACCATACGTTCCTCGGGCACTTCTTCGACCAGAATCCAGGCATCGCGTCCGACGAGAAGGCGATGCTCGCGAGCCTGCGCAACCTGGTCGATCGGACGAATGCGTCTAAGGGCTTGCACGAAGCCTTCGACGAGTTTTACGCGGCCTACAGTCAAGATCAGCGATCGCTCGCCGACCATCGCTTCTGGAAGCTCGTGCTGTCCGTCGCGGCCGCCCGGAACGTGCATATGCCGTCGGATGTCTCCTTGGAGGTCTATCCAGACGAAGACGGCTTGCCGCATTTTCGGGTCGACGTCGCCGACCGCTCCGATCGCGGCAGCGTGCATGCGACGCTGCAGTCCGCCGTCGCGGCCGTCGCCAGGCTCGGGGCCTCCAACTTGTTGAAGGTGGCCGAAGCGGGATACGTCGTGTTCAAGCGCATCGGCACGTCTCGTTGGACGGCGGTGCCCCGCTTCTCCGACTGCCGCGGCGAAGTCAGGGTCGGGCTTTGCAACCGGCTCACGTCCGCGGTCGGCACAAAGCTCGGAATATTGCGCTCGAGCGGTGACTGGAGCCTGACGGTCGATCCGGTCTCGATTGCGCGGGCGGAGGACGCGCTTCGTCGGCTGCTCGCGAAGGAGGAATTGCCGCAAATCATCTACAGCGTAACGGTGACGGGAGGAGTCCGGACGGATCACCATTGGCTCGGCCGGCGATCGGTCCTTCCCACGATCACGACCGATCTCGGCTCGCCGATAATCGTCGCCGAGGGCGACGACGACGCGCCGGCTCTCGGCTGCAAGGAGATCGAACCGAACCGTTACGCGATCAGGTCCAAACGACCCGTCGCCGGCGCTTTCGAGCTCAGAAGCTCGGCGAGCACCGCCGCTCGGCTCCATTTCGTCGCCGATGCGTTCGTCCACGACGGCCAAAGGCCCAACAATCATGATGATGCGCCGGAGTGGAAGGACTGCGTCCGTATGCTCGAAGGTGCGGCCGAGCCCCCGACGGCGTGGGATCCGGTTCCGGAGAAGCTCGACGACCTCCTGGAGGCCATCTACGCGGGCGGTCGCAGAGGCTGGGCTGAAGCCGATCTGATCCCGTTGCTGGAAAGGATCATTCCGGACGACATGAGTCCTTGGGATTTCCTGCGCAGCCTTCAGGACTCCACGGTGCTGACGCCGCTCCTGAGGGCGCGCTATCGCGGCCGCACTTGGATTCTAGGAAACGTCTCGTTGGTGCCCATGCGCTCGCGCAGCCAGGATTTCGTGTTGATGGACGGCTGCGTTCCGGCGCTCCAGCGCCGCGACTTCAAGCAGGCGGTCACGGCCCTTGGCGGCAGCGCCTTCAGGCGAACGGCGTCTCCATGGACCGTTCCGCTGATGGGAGCGGCCGGAGTGACGGTGGAGAAGCTTCGCGAACGGCTCGATTGGCCGCTGAAGCCGCCGATGATGCCTGGCAGGCGGCCCGCCGCATTCGACGACGATCCGCAGCGGCGGCTGGAAGCGTATCGGAAGGAGTACGTGTGGTCGTGGGACGCGGGCCGCTTCATGTCTGAAGCCGCATTGTCACGCGTCCAGCTTGCGCGCTGGGTCCATCTGGGCGAACGCGATCATGACGTCTACGTGGTCTCCGCATCCGGCAAAGACCGGATGTTTGTATCGCGCTGCGTTGCCATCGCGGACGCCCACATGCAGGCGGGCAAGCCGATGTACCGCTGGGAGGCTGATCGACTTATCCGCACGGGCTGCGACGGTTTCTTGCCCGATCAGATCGCGCAGTGGCTTCGGTATGAAAACTTGGCCAACGCGCAGCCAGAGCCGGCCGGCGGCTATTCTTATCAGGCGAACCAAGCACAAGCTGTCGCGGCCGCGAGGCTTCTGCCCGGCGCGATAGTCGCGGGCGCGACGCTTGCGGCTTCTTGGGACGCCGTCGCCGCCGCGAGGCGCAGCGGGTTCGCCGAACGATTGATCTTTACGGAAGGGCGCGTCGTGTCCAGCAGGACGCCGTTCGATCCAACGCAGTGGAGTCACGCATGAGCGCAAGCAACACATTCGTCGTCGGTCAGTGCACGCGCGTGCGGGATTCTGTGTTCATGAAGGCGCGCGCGCAGTCTGTGGACGGCACGATGCGGGACCTCACCCACACGGCGCAAACCGAATTCCCCCCCGAGGGCGAGATCGAACTCAAGGGCGCACGGGCGTTTCTGAAGCAGGACGATTGGGCGATCGCGAAGCCGGTGCTCGACGGCCCGCCGCGGCGCCAGCGTTGGGTGTCGCCGACGGCGAAGAAGCTTCTGCCGTTCGAGGATCTGAGCGGGCTGTCCGGACCGGAAGCGGCTCGCAGGCTTTTGGTCGAAACGGGCGTCCAAGACAGCTTTGTCGGCGAGAAGATCTACCGCATCGGCGCCGGCGAAATGATCATGGTGAAAATGGTCAAGTCCGAGGACGGTAGGACGCGAGCGACGTCGGCGGACATGACGCGGCTTCCGGTGTATGGCTTCGACGCATCAAAGCTCTTCGCCATTCCAACCCCCGGCGGCTCCATCTCCCTGATGGAGAAGAACCACCAGTCGCCGGAGCTCAGGCTCGCGAACTGGGCGAGCGACGCGCAGTATGTCGAGCGGATCGTCCGGCAAGCGCTGGTTGGCGACGACGAAGACGGAAAGGCCAAAGCGGCGGTAGCCGCAACGCTTTTCGCGCACGCGGGCAGGCTGGAGGCCCTGCTGTCCGGAGCCGGCGAGCCGGACCCGAACGTCGCGCAGGAAATCTCCCGATCTCGGTGCCTCGGCGACGTCGTGACGTCCCGGCCGGCGCTCGTCGCGGACTTTATGAAGGCGCTGCGGCGCGACCCGGCGATCGAGGCGCGTATCGAGGAGGAGATCACGCGGCTTACCGCCAGCACGGTCGAAGCGAAACGCGCAGCGTTGACCGCGGAGCTTACGGCGTCCATGGAGGCGGAGTTCGCAGCCGTCAAACGGGAGCGCAGCACGAAGCTCGAGGCGGAACTGCGGGACATCGAGAACTCCAGCCTGCAAGACCTTCAAGCGAAGTTGGACGCTCAGCAGGACGCGGCGCTGTCGGCCATCGAGCTCCGGAGGTCCGGCCTCGAGAAGGCCGTCGAACAACTGCAGAAGTCGCGTGACGAGCTGGACGAAGCCAAGCGCGCGAAGATCGGAGAGATCGAAGCGCTCGGCGCGGACATCACCCGCCTGTCCTTGGACGCGGTGGACCGCAAAGCCGATCTCGATCGCCTTCTTCGCATGGAGCAGGTGCTGCAGGATGCCGGCGACCGCTCGAAGGCGTCGAATACGCCGCCGCCTACGCT
>JAEWFG010000158.1 GCA_023388935.1 Pseudomonadota bacterium
ACCTGAAATCGCTGCGCACCGGCATCATGGCCGGCGCACCCTGCCCGATCGAGGTCATGAAGCGCGTCAACAACGAGATGAACATGCAGGAGGTCACGATCGCCTATGGCATGACCGAGACCAGCCCGGTCAGCTTCCAGAGCGCCGTGGACGACCCGCTCGAGCGCCGCGTCTCGACCGTCGGACGGATTCATCCGCATGTTGAGGTCAAGGTCGTCGATCTCGAAGGCAGGATCGTCAAGCGCGGCGAACGCGGCGAGCTCTGCACCCGCGGCTACAGCGTCATGATGGGCTATTGGGAGGAGAAGGAGAAGACAGCCGATGTGCTCGATGCCAACGGCTGGATGCACACCGGCGATCTCGCCACCATTGACGACGAGGGCTATTGCAACATCGTCGGCCGCATCAAGGACATGGTGATCCGCGGCGGCGAGAACCTCTATCCGCGCGAGATCGAGGAATTTCTTTATCGCCACCCCAAGATCCAGGACGTGCAGATCTTTGGCGTGGCGGACAGCCGCTATGGTGAGGAGCTCTGCGCCTGGGTTCGCGTCAGGTCAGGCGAACAAATGACGGCGGACGAGGTTCGCGCCTTCTGCGAAGGCCAGATCGCCCACAACAAGATCCCGCGCTATGTGGAGTTCGTCGACGAATTTCCGATGACCGTGACGGGGAAGATCCAGAAATTCGTGATGCGCGATGCGGTGGAGCAGCGGCTGGGATTGAAGGCGGCGAAGACAGCGTGAGTGGCTGAGTGATCTCGCCACACCAACACTGTCATTCCGCGCGAAAGCGGGGAATCCAGTGCGCCGCGGCTTCTCCGTATCCCACTAGCGCCTCTGGAATACTGGGTCGCCCGGTCAAGCCGGGCGACGACAGCGGAGATTGACGCGCGACCTCCCTAAACCGTCAGCCCGCGCTGCTGGGCCAGCTCCTTCAGCGACACTTGCGGGCGTGCGCCGATGTGCTGGATCACTTCGGCAGCAGCGAGCGCACCGAGCTCACCGCACTGCTTGTACGCCAGGTTGCGCGCCAGGCCGAACAGGAAGCCGGCGGCGAAGAGATCGCCGGCGCCGGTGGTGTCGACCACCTGCCTGACCGGGAACGCGGGCGCGGCGACGGCGTCTTCCGGCGAGATCACCATGCAGCCCTTCTCGCTGCGGGTGACGATTCCGAGATTGACGTCGTCGCGCAGCTGTTTCAGCGCGGTATCGAAATCCGAGGTCGTGTAGAGCGAGTGCAGCTCGGATTCGTTGGCGAAGACGATGTCGACGGTGCCATTGCGCATCAACGCGAGAAACTCGTCGCGATAGCGGTCGACGCAGAAGGAATCCGACAGCGTCAGCGCCACCTTGCGCTTGGCGTCATGGGCGATCTTGGCCGCCTTGAGGAAGGCATCCTTGGCGTCCTTGGGGTCCCAGAGATAGCCCTCGAGATAGACGATGCCGGCAGAAGCGATCTCGGCCGGATCGATGTCGGCAGGCGACAGGTCCTGCGCGGCGCCGAGATAGGTGTTCATGGTGCGCTCGCCGTCGCCCGTCACCAGGATGTAGGAGCAACCGGTGGCGGGGCCATCCTTCGCGGCGGGCGTGTTGAAGGCGACGCCGGCGGCGCGGATGTCATGGACGTAGAGCTTGCCGATCTGATCGTCCTTGACCTTGCCGACATAGGCGGCGCGCGCGCCGAGGCTGCCGATGCCGACGATGGTGTTGGCGGCCGAGCCGCCCGAGACTTCCGTCGCCGGGCCCATGTCCTCGTAGATGGCGGCAGCCCGCGCCTCGTCGATCAGGGACATGCTGCCCTTGGTCATGCCGTGCCGGGCCAAAAAGGCTTCATCGGTCCTGACCAGCACGTCGAACAGCGCGTTGCCGATGCCGAGAACGTCATATTTCACGTCTGCCATTCACCTTGATCCTGTTGCCGGATTGCGGTGGCCGGGGAAATCCGCTTCCTGTCGGCCTGAAATCTGGCTCGCGGCCTATCACGACCGGGCCTTTGCGAGCAAGCAACGGTATTATCAAAGAGCTATGATCCGCTCCTTCCTGACCGTCTCGACGGGAACACTGGCCTCACGGCTGTTGGGCTTTGTCCGCGACTCCCTGATCGCGGCGTTGCTCGGCACCGGCGCCGTGGCGGATGCGTTTCTGGCCGCATTCCAGCTTGTCAACGTGGTACGGCGGCTGCTCAGCGAAGGGGCGCTGAATGCGGCGCTGATTCCGGCATGGCTGCGTGTCCGTGACCGCGATGGCGAGGAGGCCGCGGCAGCGTTCGCGGGGCGCGTGCTCGGCACGGTCAGCACGGCTCTGATCGCAATCTCGGTCGTCATTGCTCTCTCGATGCCGCTGATCATCACCATCATCGCGCCGGGATTCCTTGGCAGCGCGACGCTCGATCTCGCCGTCCAGAACGCGCGGTTGATGCTACCTTATCTCGCTTTCGCCGGCCCGGTCACGGTGTTGATGGGATTGCTCAACGCGCAGGGGCGGTTTGCGCTCACCGCATTCTCGCCACTGCTGTTCAACATCGCCCTGATTGCGGCAATCGCGGCTCTGCTCGTCTGGCATACCGATGCGACTTTTGCCGCGTGGATGCTGGCGGCCACCGTCGGCGTCGCCGGCCTGCTGCAGCTCCTGATGCTGCTGTCGCAACAAAGTGCACGTCTTGCCACGCCGTTGCGTGTGAGCTCCGACAAGGAGATGCGAGCCTTCTTCGGCAAGGCTATCCCCGGCATGATCGCAAGCTCGGGCCCGCAATGGCTGATAGTGGCCGGCGCGATCATCGCCTCGGCCACGCCCTCCGCCGTGTCCTGGCTTTACTTCGCCAACCGCCTGATCGAGCTGCCGCTCGGCATCGTCGGCGTCGCCATGGGCACGGTGCTGGTGCCGGAGTTGACGCGCGCGGTGGCTAGCTGCGACCGCGACGCGGTGGCACACGCGGAGTCGCGCGCCCTGGAGGTCGCGACCGGGCTTGCACTGCCGGCCACGCTCGGCCTGATCGTGCTGGCCGAGCCGATCGTGCGACTGCTGTTCGAGCATGGCGCCTTCGGCGCGGATGACAGCGCAGCGACCTCGCGCGCGCTGATGTGGCTGGCGCTGGGGCTGCCGGCTCACGTGCTGATCAAGGCGCTGTCGCCGGCCTTCTATGCCCGCAGCAACACGATGACGCCGCTGCTGGCAACGGCCAAAGGCTTTGTGGTCGCTGTCGCCCTTGCGGTTCTGCTCGGGCACTTCTTCGACGCAAGCGGGATCGCCGCAAGCATCGCGGCCGGCGCCTGGAGCAGCGCGCTCTCGCTGCTGCGGAAAGGCAGGGGTGAATTCGGCTTCTCGGTCGACACCGCCGCCCGCAAGCGGCTGCCGCGGATCGTGCTCGCCGCAGCCGCCATGGGCGCCCTGCTCTGGCTGACGACGGGTCTGTTGCCTGCCGAGGCACATGGCCTCATCCGCTTCCTTGTGCTGGGCCTGCAGATCGGAGCCGGAATCGCCGTCTATGGCCTGCTCCTGCAAATCCTCGGCGCCGCCTCATGGCGCGAGGCGGTTGCCGCCTTGAGGCGGCCCGCCTAGCCCGGCCTCGCCGCGCGGGGCTCTCGAATTACCCTTGACGGGGCAGCGCCGCTGTTGGAAACGACGGCCGATTACCTCAGGGAAGGCTTGCCAGGAAAACTAACCATGCCATTCGTTGAACGGGTCTTTTCGGGCGTCCAGCCGACGGGCAATCTGCATCTCGGCAATTATCTCGGCGCGGTCGTCAACTTCGTGAAGATGCAGGAAACTCATAACTGCATCTATTGCGTCGTCGACATGCACGCGATCACGCAAGGGGTGGACGTCTGGGGCGGACCGGCCGAGCTCGCGCGCAACACCCGCGAGGTGACCGCGGCGTTCATCGCCAGCGGCATCGATCCGAAGAAGCATATCGTGTTCAACCAGAGCCAGGTCTCGGGCCATGCCGAGCTCGCCTGGATCTTCAACTGCGTCGCGCGCCTGGGCTGGCTGAACCGCATGACCCAGTTCAAGGAGAAGGCCGGCAAGGATCGCGAGAACGTCTCCGTCGGGCTCTACGACTATCCCGTGCTGATGGCGGCCGACATTTTGCTCTACCGCGCCACCCATGTTCCGGTGGGCGAGGACCAGAAGCAGCATCTCGAGCTCTCGCGCGACATCGCGCAGAAGTTCAATAATGATTTCGGCGACTCGATCCGCAGCCACGGCGCCAATGACGGCCTGTTCTTCCCGCTGCCGGAACCCTTCATCACGGGGCCGGCGACGCGCGTGATGAGCTTGCGCGACGGCACCAAGAAAATGTCGAAGTCGGATGCATCCGACAATTCGCGCATCAACCTGACCGACGACGCTGACACCATCGCGCAGAAGATCCGCAAGGCGAAGACCGATCCGGAGCCTCTCCCGACCGAGGAGAAGGGCCTGGAAACGCGCCCCGAAGCCGACAATCTCGTCGGCATCTTCGCCGCACTCTCCGGCCGTTCCAAGGCCGACGTGCTCCGCGATTTCGGCGGCGGCCAGTTCTCCAGCTTCAAGAACGCGCTGGCGGAGCTGTGCGTCACGAAGCTCGCCCCGATCGCGGGCGAGATGAAGCGCCTCGTCGCTGACCCCGGCCATATCGACGCCATCCTGAACGATGGCTCCGACCGGGCCCGCACCATCGCCGACGAGACCATGAAGCTTTCGAAGGACATCGTCGGCTTCATCCGCAGGCGCTGATTATTGCGTTCGCGAAACCGGCCTGCGCCGCGGCGCCGGCCGACCGCCCCCTCTCCCAAACGAAAAGAGAGTGTGGCAGCATGTCAGGCAGCGACACGCCGGGACATGCATGACCAGCAAGCGACTTTGCTTCGAGCCGGGTCACAAACCCAAATGCCTTGTCATCGTTGATGACACCGCCGAATGGGATCGCGCTGTCTATTACGCCAGCCGTTGGGCGATCCGCGCCGGGGGCGGTGTGGTGATGCTGCGCATCATCGAGACCGACGGGCAGGACCAGGAATGGCTGGGCGTCGCCGACATCATGCGCGCCGAGGCGCAGGAGGCAGCGGAAGCGGCGCTCGACCGCGCCGCCGGCCGTGCCAACGGCATCGCCGCGATCACGCCCGAACGGGTCATCCGTGAGGGCGCGCCGATGGAGCAGCTCCTCGCGGTGATCGACGAGGACCCCGACATCGCCATGCTCGTGCTCGCCGCCAATCCCGGCGCGGAAGGTCCGGGGCCACTGGTCGCCCTGCTCGCGCATGCGCTGGGCACGTTCCCGGTTCCCGTAACGATCATTTCCGGCGCGCTCAGCGACCAAAGCGTGGATTCACTGTCGTAAGGGCGGCATAAGTCCATGAAAATTCTAGCGAACTGCCACCGCGTCCCTTGACCGTGCGTTCGCCGTCGCCATCTGCTAGAGGATAGCTCACGCGCCGGCCTTGAACCGGCGACGTCTGGAGAAAACCATGTTCATTCAAACAGAAGCCACCCCCAATCCTGCCACGCTGAAATTCATTCCCGGCCGGGTCGTGACCGACGGCAACCCGATGGAGTTTTCGAGCCGCGAAGCTGCGGCGCGTTCGCCGCTTGCCGAAAAGCTGTTCGAGGTGCCCGGCGTCACCGGCGTGTTCTACGGATCGGATTTCATCACCGTGACCAAGGCGAACGGTGAATGGCAGCAGCTCAAGCCTGCGATCCTCGGCGCCATCATGGAGCACTACATGTCCGGCGCGCCGCTGCTCGCCGACGGGGCGGTGCAAAACGACGTCGATCTCGACGACGGGGACGAGTTCTTCGACGAGGCGGATGCCGAGACGGTCGACATGATCAAGGATCTGATCGAGACGCGCGTGCGGCCCGCGGTCGCCAATGACGGCGGCGACATCACCTTCCGCGGTTTCAAGGATGGCGTCGTCTATCTCAACATGAAGGGCGCCTGCTCCGGCTGCCCGTCATCGACCGCGACGCTTCAGCACGGCATCCAGAACCTGCTCAAGCACTTCGTGCCCGACGTGGTCGAAGTCCGGCCGATGTAAGCTGCCGTCGGGTGGGCAAAGCGAAGCGTGCCCACCTCTTCCTCCGGCAGAGGTAAAAGTGGTGGGCACCGCGCAAGTGCGCCGTTGCCCGCCCACGAAATCAGGCCGCCTGACCGATGCTCGCGGCCTCTTCCGCCGCCTTGATTGCTAATGCATTATTAATCACACATAATTTTATTACCTTGGACCTCCCGGAAGTTGCAATTGGCGCCTCTACACGGACCCCGCGGAACCCGAATTGCATGCTTTTCCCGACCACGTAGAGCTACGGGAAAGGTCGATTTGTCGCGCTCCGCGCGAGTTGTGCAGCGCGCGAACTTGCGCTGGTTCAGGCTGCCAGGAACCGACTAGGGTCTGTTGGGATTCAGGATTCTCATTCTGGCTTGGCTGTGATTCAAGCTTGGGATGGACCGATTCGTTTTGACTGACGCCCAATGGGCGAAGATGGAGCCGCTATGTCTTGGCAAACCGAG
>JAEWFG010000177.1 GCA_023388935.1 Pseudomonadota bacterium
CAGGTGTTCTCGTTCAAGCAGCCGTCGTCGGAGGAACTTGATCACGACTTCATGTGGCGCTACATCATTCGATTACCCGAGCGCGGACGCATCGGCATCTTCAATCGGTCCTACTACGAAGAAGTCCTCGTTGTGCGCGTGCATCCCGAGATCCTGAGGCGGCAAAAGTTGCCGCCTCCGCTCGTCGACGAGGGGATCTGGGACGAGCGGCTTGCCGACATTGCGCGTTTTGAGGACTATGTCTCCCGACAGGGAACGAAGATCTTGAAGTTCTTCCTTCACGTGTCTCGCAAGGAGCAGAAGAGGCGCTTCACTGAGCGGCTCGACGAGCCGGAGAAGAACTGGAAATTCTCCCCATCCGACGTAACGGAGCGCAAATTCTGGGACCATTATATGGAGGCCTTCGAGGAAGCGATCCGAGCGACGGCTTCAAAGCACGCCCCTTGGTTCGTCGTTCCCGCCGACAACAAGTGGTTCACGCGGCTCGTCGTCGAGGCGGCGATCGTGGACGCCGTTGGGAGTCTCGGCCTCGCTTACCCGAAGCTCGACGCGGCGAAGCAGAAAGAGCTTGTGGCGGCTCGGGCGGCACTTGCACACGAGCGGTAGTGACCGCTTCATTTGCTGCCTCGATCGCCGCGTGACTACCAGGCTCGCTGGGCTGTCCAGGATCCCGTGCAGCGCTGGTCGCCGGATTAGCCGATCCAGGTCCCTCGGCCTAGAACGCCCGTTAGCTTGCCGGACCCCGATGCGTGTTTTTCCTGCACGGCAACGGATGCACGGACCGCTCCCGAACTCGTGACATTGCCCCTGAAGGTCTCCGCGCTCGGTGACGTTATCACGCCATTTTCTATGTTGACCGAGTAATTGTACGTGGGGCTGCAATCGCCACTTTGCGTGACAAACGTGATGTTCCATGAGCCGTCGTACGGAGAGCGAGCCTCAGCGCCTCCAGCCGGCAGCAGAGTAGTGCAGCCAAATAGCATCGCGAGGTGCCGGTCCATGGTCTAGCCTCCATTGGCATCTTCCTTTTGTGAGACAGTAAAGATGGTCAGAGCGCGGGCAGATTGATCAATGTCAAACCCTCATGGGAAAGCGCACCAATTTCGGCCCCAGATTTTCATCGATCGCGCGGAGGAACCTGGGATAGCTCGCATGATACCAGGGCAGTTGGCGCGGCGTTGCGACGGTTGACTTAAGTTAAGGCGGTCGCGCCTGAAAGATCAACATTTCCGATATCCTATATCCTCTTGAGCAACCGTGCGCGAATGAGGAAGCACGAAGATGAATTGCATATCTGCGCTTCCGCCTTGCTTGGGTCCGCGATCGGCTCTCACCAGGCGGTATTGCCGGTATTAAACCAGCCGAAGTGCGGACGCCGGGTACGCTCAGTTTGCGCCCAGGCGACCTCGTTCCTGGCACGGCCTCGCCCTTGGTGGCGCGGGAGCAATTGTGCGAAGCTATCGCGGATGCGCAGGTCTTGTTGGTCAAATGTCCAAAGGCCATTGAACCGTCCGATAGCAGGGCGCTGGGCAAAGGACACTGGTGGCCGCCTGGTGTGAGGTTTGCCGATATTGCTGTGCGGCTTCGGTTTGGGCTCCATCTTGCTCAGCTCATTTGCATCGGTTTGCTTCAAGGAGCGGGAGGCCAGCAGGGCGACATTTTCGGTTGCTCGTGGGGCTGGCGACATGATGGTCTTGGCCGCGTCCTCCTGCGCGGTGGGTGTCGGCACGACGGTGGGCCTGCTTGTATCAATAACGACTGCTTCCGGTCCTTTGAGTTCGGAGTGGATGCGGATCCTCGGAAGCCTGGGTTCGTGATTGGCGCTCTCAAGCGCAGGCTGTCGCGGAATTATGGCGTCGACACCAAAGAGCATCGCGAGCAGCGCTCCCCCGACGACTAAGAAATACCACCTCAGCGGAATTTCATTGCTGATTAATCCATACTGGTGAACCGACCGCGCGAAGAATTTACTCATTCTACTCGGCTCCCACTGCCGGAACGCCGCAACTGCTACTCGGAATCTTATCGACTGATTGTCGCCCGCGACTGCCCCTCTCAGCTTATGGCGGTTCAGTACCTCGTACCAAAAAACATGTTGTGCCAACCTGCATTGACCTGAATCAACAAGTATTGGGTCTGAGAGGCGCACCTTTCGTCACCAACATGGAGGACGTGAAATGGCAAACGAGAACGCAGGGCCATCTTCATTTTCGTTCGCTGCGCCCTGAGCGGAAGAATCAAGCCGATTTTGCGGAGACTCGCTGACTGCGCAGAGCTTAGCGAAGTCATCAGGTGCCATTTCGATCTGCCGCAGCAATTCTGGTTTCGTTCTTGGAGCGAAGCGGGAAAGCTGTTTGAGCCACCTGCGTACACCGTCGGCTGGCTGATGAATGTAGGCCTGCTGATTCACGACGGAGGTCGCTTTAGCGAAGGTCAGACGAGCAACAGGAATGGAGTTGGACGCCTCGACTGGCCCGTTCAAGGTGCACTGCAAGACCCTGCACACGGAAGGGGTATATGAGATGCTGTACACTATTGTTTTCGTAAGCAGGCACACACGTTCTCTCTCAGCAACTGATGCGATGACAGCCAGGGAGGCC
>JAEWFG010000212.1 GCA_023388935.1 Pseudomonadota bacterium
GCTCGGTTTGCCAAGACATAGCGGCTCCATCTTCGCCCATTGGGCGTCAGTCAAAACGAATCGGTCCATCCCAAGCTTGAATCACAGCCAAGCCAGAATGAGAATCCTGAATCCCAACAGACCCTAAGGCGCGATGGGATCAGGGTGAATCGTCCCGGCGGCGCAAGCGCGCGGCGTCGCGCTGGTGGTCAGCTTCTACTTTGCATGGGGTTGTTTTCGACATTTTGGTTGTACAGGGTCTGACGCGCTGTCATCCCATCGTCATCCGTGCCGGTTCCAGCTGGCTCGGACTTTAACGAATAAGATTCTCGGAACCCCGGGATGAAGAGAATTTGCACCTGCGACCGCTGGCCTTCAGAGAACCCGCATCGCTATTTCCACCGGCGTCTTGCCCGCCGCCCCGGTTGATCCCTCATAATCGCGCAAATGCGACGTTGGAGATCGATCATGCGCGAACTATCGGCGGAAGCCAGGCTGCACTTCTACGCGCGCTCGCTGTCGCGTCGGACCGGGGCGAGCGTGCACCACGTCGCGCTCTACAGCGCCTTCGCCGTCATCGCGGCGATCGTGTTCGGCACACTCTCCGTGCACCCGTTCTGATCACGCCCCGCGCTTGAACGGCGCGACCTCTATCCCCGCATCCTTCAACGCTTGACGCAGACCGCGCGCGATGTCGACCGCGCCCGGCGTATCGCCGTGGATGCAGACCGTGTCCGTGCGCATCTTGATAACCTTCCCGGTGACCGAGACCACCGCGCCGTCCTGCACCATGCGCACCACGCGATCGGCGATCGCCTTGGCATCGTGCAGCACCGCGCCGGGTTTCTTGCGCGAGACGAGGTTGCCGTCGTCCTCATAGGCGCGGTCGGCGAACACCTCGTGCACCATCGGCAGATTGGCATCTTCGCCGGCCTTCACCAGCTTCGAATTGGCGAGCACGACGAAGATCAGGCTGGGATCGACCGCCTTGATGCCGGCGGCAATCGCCTTCGCCGTCATGTCATCCTCGCAGGCGACGTTGGAAAGAGCGCCATGTGCCTTCACATGCGTGACTTTGTGGCCGGCCGCGGTCGCGATCGCCTGCAAGGCACCGATCTGGTAGGCGACGAGGTTCTCGATCTCGGAGGCCTTCAGGCCCGCGATCGGGTGGCGGCCGAATCCGTGCAGGTCGCGATATCCAGGGTGCGCGCCGACCGAGACACCGCGCGCCTTCGCCAGTTCGACCGTCCGGCGCATGATGTCGGGGTCGCCGGCGTGGAAGCCGCAGGCGACGTTGACCGAGCTCGCGAGCTCGATCATCGCGGCGTCGTTGCCCATCTCCCATGCGCCAAAACCTTCGCCGAGGTCGCAATTGAGATCGATCGTCTTCATGGTTGCTCTCCGCCTCTGGTCATCTTGTGGTTTACGGCTCCGCCGTGACCTGCCAGGTCCCGGCATCCATGGCGCTCACCGCATAGCCCGCGACATTCGCGTCGCTGAGCGCCTCGATGTTGAGCTCGCTCGTGTCGGAGGCGCGCAGGCGATCGGGCAGGGTGCGGATCAGCTGCGCGAACTTGCGCGCCTCGTCCTGCGCCTCGGCCATACTGACCGCCTTGAAACGGAATGCCGTCCCGACCGAGGTCTGCGCGAGGCGGCCGACGTCGGCCGTGATCACTGTTGCGATCTTCGGGTAGCCGCCGGAGGTGCCGCGGTCCATCATCAGCGCGATCGGCGAGCCGTTGCCGGGCACCTGGATGCTGCCGTTCACGGTGCCGTCGGAGACGATGTTGTGGCCGTGCAGATGCTTGATCGCGGGGCCCTCGAGCCGATAGCCCATCCGGTCGGAGGTCGCCGAAATCTTCCATTCGCTGTCGAGGAACAGCGCCTTGTTGGCGTCGTCGAACTCATCGTCCTGCGGCCCCAGCACGACCCGGATCGGGCCGCTCACGGGCTTCGGCAGTTCGATCCGCAGCTCCGGCGTACCGCTCGCGTCATCGACGCTGAACTCGTCGCCAGCCTGGAGCGGGCGCGGGTAGGGGCTCCCTAGCCCCGCGCGGGCATTGACCGCGAGACTGCCGAACACCGCCTCGCCTTTAATTCCGCCTTCGATCGCGAGATAGCTGAACGCGCCGCCGCGGGCAAAGCCCAGCGTCAGCGTCTCGCCGTCCTTCAGCGTCACCGATGTGTCCATTGGCACTGGCCGCCCCGCAATGTCGGCATTGCGCGGCGCGCCGGCAATCGCCACGCGCACGGCACCATCACGGGCGGTGAAGCTCGCGCCAAACGGCCCGATCTCGACCGTGGCTGCCAACGGCTCGTTACCGACAAGGGTGTTCGCTGCTGCCAGCGACAGCCGGTCCATCGCTCCGCTCGGCGTCAGGCCATAGCGCTGCGCCCCCAGGCGCCCGCCATCCTGGACGGAGCTTGCTGGTCCGATGCTGGCGACGACGAGCCGGCTCATGCGACCACCTGCTCGGCGATGATCTCGCCGGCCTCGGCGGCGCGATCCAGATCCTCGAACGTCTTGTGGTCGACGGCGAAAAATGTCACGCGATCACCGGGTTCGGTGAGGAAGGTCGGATTTCGGTGGAGCTGATAGGTCCGCACCGGCGTGCGGCCGAGGAGGTGCCAGCCGCTCGGGGCAGCCAGGCATTGGATTCCGGCCTGGACGCCGCCGATCGAGATCGTGCCGGCGGGTGTGAAAAGCCGCGGACTATGCCGCCGCGACATGTGCAGGGATTTGTCCAGGCCGCTGAGATAGGACCAGCCCGGTGTGAAGCCGATCATGGCAACCCGATAGTCGCCGGCGACGTGGCGGGCGACGATGTCGTCAGGCGTGGTGTCCAGCGCCTTGGCGACATCCTCGAGGTCGATGCCATGCTCGCCGCCATAGGCGACGGGAATACGCCAGCGTCGCGCCTTGATGGCTGGCGGCAGCGGTTGGTTGGCGATCGCAAGCAGCTTTTCGCCGAGCGCGTCGAAGCCAATCTTACCGGGGTCGTAATGCACCAGCAGCGAGCGATAGGTCGGAACGGATTCGGTGATCCCATCGATGCCTGCTGCGGCGAGCGCCCTGTCAAGCGCGAGTACGCGCTGGTTGGCGGCGTCGTCGATGGTGCGGCTGAATTCGACCGTGACGGCGCTGTCGCCACTGGGCAGAAGGCGGGGCAGGGGAAGCGTCGCGGCCATGGGCTGTCGAAATCGGCCTTCAGGAAATGCGCGGGCTCGACCTTGAGTCCTGCGTCACCCTGCTTCGCGTAAATGCGCCGGCAAGTCCAATAAAATTAATGCAGGGCTCCGCGATAAAGCCTTGTTATCGCGCCGCATAACAGCCCTGTGGGTCGCGTTCCCGGTACCTTCTTGGCCCTTGACGCAAGGCGTGCGGCTCGCAAGATGCGCGCGTTCTTTCCCGCCCATCCGGAGCTCGTCTGTTTCCATGTCGCTGTCCCCCGAAGCCCGCAAGACCCTCGCCGGCATCACCACTGCCACCATCACCACGGTCCTGCTGAAGAAGGGCCTGCGTAACGTGTGGATGCGCGGCGCGCGTCCACTGCGCCCCGGCCTGCCGCGCCTGGTGGGCCCGGCCTTCACGCTGCGCTTCGTGCCGGCGCGCGAGGATCTGGCGACGCCGGAATCCTGGTCGTCGCCGATCTCGACCCGCACGGCGATCGAGGCGATGCCGGAAGGCTGCATCGCAGTGGTCGATGCCATGGGCATCACCGACGCCGGCATCTTCGGTGACATCCTCTGCGCCCGCATGGTCAAGCGTGGCGTCACCGCGCTCGTCACCGACGGTGTGGTGCGTGACGTCGAGGGCGTGCTCGGCACCATCCTGCCGGTGTGGTGCGACGGCTATGCCGCGCCGCCGTCGGTCGCGGGCCTGACCTTCGTCGGCTGGGGCGAGCCGATCGGCTGCGGCGGCGTTGCGGTGTTCCCGAACGACATCGTGGTCGCCGACCAGGACGGCTGCGTGCTGATCCCGCAGGCGATGCTCGACCACGTGCTCGCCGAAGGCGTCGAGCAGGAACGCATGGAAGCCTGGATTGTCAACGAGGTGAACAACGGCGCGGTGCTGCCGGGCCTCTATCCCATGAACGCCGAAACCAAGGCGCGCTACGCCGCCAGCAAGAAATAACAGCAAGCGAGGATACCCATGGAGATCACAGTCGCAGGCACGCGGCCCACCCGCCGCGCGCCCAACGAACACTTCACCGGCACCGTGTTGCAGGACCCCATCAACATGGCGCCCGCGCCAGCGCGGCTGAACTGCTCGCGTGTCTCGTTCGAGCCGGGCGCCCGCACCAACTGGCACCACCATCCACTTGGGCAGACGCTGTACGTGATTTCGGGCGTCGGCCGCGTCCAGAACAAGGGCGGCCCGGTCAAGGAGATCCGGCCCGGCGACACCGTCTGGATCCCGCCGGGTGAAGTGCACTGGCACGGCGCCTCGCCGAACAACAGCATGTGCCACATCGCCATGCAGGAAGCGCTCGACGGCGTGTTCTCGACCTGGCTCGAGCCGGTCACGGACGCGGAGTACGGAGCGGCGGTCGGCTGATCCTCGTGCCCCGGACAAGACGCATCGCGCTCGGCGATGCGTCGCCGATCCGGGGCCTAGAGCTGCCGAGCGACGCCGAATTCTGGGTCCCGGCTCAGCGTCGTGTCATTTCATGCCGCGCCGCGTCCGCGACACAAGACTTACATTCTTTCCGCGGTCCACGTGCCCGAGCACATGGCGCCACGCCATGTGCCGGAGCCGGACGTGCCGCTGAGCCGGCCGAAGCCGACGGCGCGCTTGATGCCTGTGCTCAAGGTAACGTTGATGCTGCCGGCATCGGCGACGCGACCCGAGGCCGTCACCGCAGCACTGCTCGAGGCGATCTGACCGTTGCTGATGCCGATTGCGACGGTCGCGCCGTTGCCGCAGGTCTCGCTCGATGACGAGATGCGGACATTCCATGCGCCGTCGAAGGTCGAGCCCGCAGCGTCCGCCTGCGTGAGCGGGAACGCGATAGCGACAATGGTGGCGAAGAGAGCTTTGCGAAATCCGTTCATGACGCGCCCCTGTAGTTGACCATGCGGGGATCGTGGCATGGGCGTAGAGCCGGCGATGTGAGCGTTATCACTCCCGTCGGAGGCTCTGTGAGGTAGCGCACGTCGCAATGCCACAGCGGGCAAAAACAAAGGGGCCCGGTTCACAGGCCCCTTGTCTCCGTCAGAACGCTGAGCCCAACCTCAGTTCACCCGCGTCCAGGTC